>DASSYG010000074.1:0-10512 GCA_035703405.1 Acidimicrobiales bacterium
GTTCTCGGACCAGAACCATTCGTCGTCGAGACGGTCCGCCGGCAACGGGTCGTCGTAGCGGTAGCGGTTGGCGATCATCCGTGCGTGGATGGCATCGATGACCGACGGGGCGAGCTGGGTCATCGGGGTCGCGCCCTGGCCGAGCTCGAGGAGCCAGTGCAGGTACATCAGGTCGAAGTCGCGGGTGTCGGCCCAATTGTCGATCTTGTCCCACGCGGAGGCGAACGTGTCGGGCGTTACGGCTTCGATGTTCCAGACGTACTCGGGGTCGCGGGCCGCTCGGATCAACCGGGCTCCGACGCCGACGATGTTCGACGACGACGGATCGGCCGTCGCCACCGAGAGAAAGTCGTCGATGCGCGACACGTAGTACGCCTCGTCGACCAACCCGGTGGCCCCCGGAGCGGGAAGCGCCCCCGACGCGTTCATCGCTGCCGCATGGGGCGCGGCCGGGGGCTTCGCACCACCGGATCCGCCACCGGGCGTGCAGCTGTCCAGGGCACGGGCGGCCACGATCGCGGACGTTCCCATGAGGAAATGCCGCCGATCGAGGGTGAATCGACGGTGAAGGGGTTCGTTTGGTTCATCCGGCATCGGCTCTCAGCCTCCTGGGTGAGTGATTTGCAGGTGCGGCTCTGCCGGGTCGACCGGAGGAACCTCGGTAGGTGAGTGCTGGTTGCAGCACGGTTCTGGTGGGTCCGTCGTCGGTGACGAGACGGGCGAGTGCGGTGCGACCGATGGCGTCGCGGGGCGCCACGACGGTGGTGAGGGTCGGCTCGATCATCGTCGCCAGGTCGAGTCCGTCGGACCCGACGATCGACAGGTCACCGGGCACGCGCAGGCCCGCCGCGTGGGCGCCGACGACGAGACCGGCGGCCTGGACGTCGTTGAACGCGAGGACGCCCGTCGCGCCGGTGGCAAGGACCGTTTCGAGCACCCCTCGACCACCTTCGAAGGTGCCGGCGACCGGGTGCACGACCTCGATGCGCAGTTCGCCTCGTCGCTCCCGCGCGATGCGCTGCACCGCTCGGGTGCGCCGCCGCGACGACCAGTAGCGCAACGGGCCGTGCAGGTACGCGAGGTGGCGATGCCCCAGCGCGGTGAGGTGGTCGACGGCGAGGGTGACGATCGTGGCTTGGTCGACGACCACACTCGGCACCTGGCGTGATTGGCGATTGACCTGGACCACCGGGACCGTCGCACCGGCCAGGTCTGAAACCGGGGTGCAGACGACGATGCCGTCTACCCGCCTGCTCAACGTCTCGAGCATGCGTTGCTCGGTCGCCGGGTCGCCACCGCTGTCGGCGATCAACACTTCGAGATCACGTCCGGTCGCCTCGGCCTGGATCGACTGGAGCATCGTCGCGAAATACGGGTTCGCGATGTCGGGAACGATGACCCCGACCGCTTCGGCGCTCCCCCCGGCGAGGTGGCGGGCATGTCGGTTCGGAACGAAGCCGAGCGCCTCCACTGCAGCGAGCACCCGATCGCGGGTTTCGGGAGCCACCATCTCGGGCCGGCCCAGAGCACGTGACACCGTGGCGGGGTGGACGCCCGCACGACGGGCCACGTCCTGGAGGGTCGGTGGTCCCGAGCGTGCGGACATGGGCGAGAAGGTAGCAGAGTCCTGCAAGCGCTTGCAGAGATCGCGGGTGTCGGCCACACTGAGGAGGTGACGGGACACGAAACCGCTGTCGACCGCCTCCAACCACGTCGGGAGATCAAGGGCCACGCGGCGCTGCTCCTTCCCCACGATCTCACCGGGTCGGTCGATTGGGAATCGTTCGACGCGCTGCTGTCTGAGACGCTCGCCGCGGGACTGGTTCCGGCGGTGAACATGGACACCGGGTTCACCCAGCTTCTCGACGACGCGACTCGACGGGAGGTCCTCGAGGTCACAGCACGGGTGGCGGGATCCGACTTTCTCGCCGGAGCATTCGTCGGTGACACCGCCGGAGACCCCCACGACCCGGACGCGTACCTCCGTGCGTTGCACGAGGTCATCGCCGCCGGCGGCACTCCCGTGGTGTTTCCCTCGCACGGCCTGAACGCCCTCGACCCCGACGGCTGGGTCGCGGCCCACCGGCGCTTCGGCGAAGAGAGCGACGCGTATCTCGCGTTCGAGTTGGGCGACATGTTCGTCGACTACGGACGCATCTACCCGCTCGAAAGCTATGCGGAGCTGCTCGGGATTTCCGCGTGCATCGGCGCGAAACACTCGTCCCTGTCTCGGCGGGCCGAATGGGACCGTCTCGCGTTGCGCGACGCACACCGACCCGAATTTCTGGTGCTCACCGGCAACGACCTCGCCATCGACATGGTCTGCTGGGGCAGCGACTACCTGCTCGGGCTCGCCACATTCGCGCCGGACGCCTTCGCGCGACGCGACGCCTACTGGACCGACGGTGACGACCGCTTCTACGAGTTGAACGATGTGCTCCAGGCACTCGGGGCGTTCGCGTTCCGTGCCCCGGTGCCCGCCTACCGCCACGACGCGGCGATGTTCCTGGCACTACGGGGCAAGATCACCCACGATGCGGTGCCCGCGGGCTGCCCACGGCGTGGCGAGACCGACCGCGAGGCGCTCGCCGGCTTCGCCGCGCGTCTCGAGGAGCTGTTGTGACCCGCATCGCCCAGATCAAGAAGATCACCGATCTCGATACGTTCGTCGCGCACTGCGCGTCGGTCGGGGCGGCCATCCCGACCGTGGCCGCCGACCAGATCGGTCCGGGCCCCGACGATCCGCTCGCGACGCCGTTCACCTTCACCGACGCCGGGGCGGGTTCGTTCACCGTGGGCAACCGCTTCTGCGTGTTGCCGATGGAGGGTTGGGACGGCTCGACCGAAGGTGCGCCGACCGATCTGGTGCGCCGCCGCTGGGAACGTTTCGGTCAGAGCGGCGCGAAGTTGGTCTGGGGTGGTGAAGCGGTCGCCGTCGACCCGGTGGCCCGCGCGAATCCACACCAGCTCGTCATCGGGGCGGGCACGGTCGACGCCATCGCCGATCTGCGGGACCATCTCGTCGCCACCCACCACGCAACGTCTGGTTCGACCGACGGCTTGGTCGTGGGCCTGCAGCTCACGCATTCGGGTCGTTGGAGCCGGCCACTCGGTGAGCCGGCGCCGCTGACCGCGCACACCCACCCCGCGCTCGACGCGAAGGTCGGTGCCACGGCCGAAAATGTCCTGTCCGACGACGACCTCGATGTGCTCGTCGATCGATTCGTCGACGCGGCGGCCCTCGCTGCCGATGCGGGGTTCGATTTCGTCGACGTCAAGCACTGCCACGGCTACCTGCTGCACGAGTTGCTCGGGGCACGGGGACGTGCCGGGCGCTACGGCGGTGACCTCGACGGTCGCGCCCACTTCCTCGCCCGGGTGATCGAGGGCATCCGGGCGCGCCGGCCATCACTGGCGATCGGGGTGCGGCTGTCCGCATTCGACCTCGCGCCGTTCGCGCCAGGGCCCGACAACCGGGGCGCGCCGGTCGAGGCGGCCGGCATGCCAACCCCGTTCGGTGGCAGCGCCGACGGGTCGAGCGTGGACCTCACCGAAGTGCACGCCTTCGTCGATCGTCTGCGCGATTGGGGCGTGGGGCTGGTGTGTGTGACCGGGGGCAGTCCCTATTACAACCCCCACATCCAACGGCCCGCGTACTTCCCGCCTTCGGATGGCTACGCGCCACCCAACGATCCGCTCATCGATGTGGCGCGCCACCTCGCGGTCACCGCGGAGTTGACCCACGCCCACCCCGACGTCGCCTTCGTCGGCAGTGGCTATTCATACCTGCAGGATTTCGTGGCGCCGGTCGCTCGGGCCGTGATGGCCGCGGGTGGTGCCACGTCGATCGGCCTGGGCCGCATGATGCTGTCGTACCCCGAGCTGCCCCACGACGTCTTGGCCGGCGAAGCCGCGGATCGTCGCCGGATCTGCCGCACGTTCTCGGACTGCACGACCGCACCCCGCCACGGCATGGTGTCGGGTTGCTATCCGCTGGACGCGTTCTACAAGCAGCGCCCCGAGCGCCGGGACCTCGCCAAGATCAAGAAGCAGATCCGGTCCCAACTCGGCGTCATCGCCACCGGCGCAACAGCGTCGAGCGACGTATCCGAATCGCCCATCGACCCATCAGATTCCCAGAATTGAGTAGGTTTCCCGCCATGGCCACCCGAACCGTCCGCCGCAGTTCGACCGTCGGACTCGCAACCCTGGGTCTACTCGGTGCTTCGACGTTGTTCGGTGCAACCGGCGCATCGGGGCAACTGGTGCCTGGCGCCGCGGAGTACTCGGCCATCGGTGCCGCCCAGGCCTACGTCGTCCCCGCGAACGTCTGCACGGTGTCGCTCACTGCGGCCGGGGCGCAAGGCGGCGCCGGCAGCACCACGAACTCCGAAGGGACCGGCAGTGTGCTTCCCGGCGGACTCGGGGCGACCGCAACGAGCGAGGTCACCGTCACTCCTGGTGAGACCCTGACGGTGTACGTGGGTGGTCTCGGTGGCGACGCCACCTGGGAGGGCTCCACCACCGAAGGCGGCGCCGGTGGTTGGAACGGCGGGGGGGCCGGTGGCTCGGGAGGACCCGGCGGTGGCGGTGGCGGCGGCGGTGGTGGCGGCGCATCCGACGTCCGACAGGGCGGAGCGACACTTGCCGACCGAGTGGTCGTCGGCGGCGCGGGCGGCGGAAGCGGCGCCTACACCGTTCCCGAATCTGCACCTTTGGGCACAGGCGGCGTCGGGGGGAACCCCGCGACCGCCGGCGGCGACGGTGAACCCACTTTGAGCGCTGGCGACATCGTGGCCGGCGGTGGCGGAGCAGCCGACACATCCGATGGCGGTGTGGCCGGTACAGGTGGCGCGTTCGACATCGAGGAGTTCCCCGGTGACACGACGCCGTTTCCCGGTACTGCCGGGGCGCTCGGCACCGGTGGCAATGGCGGCGGGGTGACCACTGCAAACGATCCGCCCCGCGCCGGTGCCGGTGGCGGCGGTGGCGGCCTGTTCGGTGGCGGCGGCGGCGGTGCGGCCGCCTGGGGCCTCGGCCCGGGAGGCGGCGGTGGGTCCAGTCTCGGAGACAGCACCCACCCTGGCGGGACCGAAGCGACCATCGGCGACATGGTGTTTGCCCAAGGGCACACCGGCCCGGGCATCGTGGTGATCGTTCCGGCCGGCGATTGCTCGACAACGACCACCTCGACCACGACCACACCCGACAATACGACCCCGGATACCTCCATCCCGGGCACCACGGCACCGGGCTCCACGACACCGGATACGACCGCTCCGGCAACGACCGCTCCGGTCACGACAATGCCGCCCGCTACGACACCGCAGACCACAGCTCCGGCGACGAGCACACCAGGCTCGACCGCACCGGCAACCACGGCTCCGACTCCGACGACGAAGCCCGACACGTCGACCCGACCCTCGAACTGGGTCGATCACTCTGGCACCGACGCTGCCACGGCAGTCATGGGTCAGCCCACCTATACCGGTTGACCCAGCACTGAGAGGCTGCGACGCATAGGTCGCGACGGTGGGCGGTGGATCCAGAGGCAACTTGCGGGTAGTCGATTCGGGCATGCCAGGTACACCAGAGTGCGTTCCGAAATATTCTTGAGATTCCTTCTGTCATCGGGGCGTTCTGGCCTCAAAATGTCACTCCCCTTCTCTACTCTGGAGGCATGTTCGATACCGAAGCGCTCACCGACATGGGACGCGACATCGCTGGTGTCGACGTGCGGGCTTGCAGCGATGCAGAACTGGAAGGTGCGGTCATCGGATTTGCTGCGCTACGCAGTTTCAATGACCTTGCGGAAGCCCACGCACTCGCTGAGCTCGATGCACGCGGGGCCACCGACCGAGCCCACGGCATGCGCACCACATCATGGGTTGCCGCCGCGACCGGTTGTGCCCGCGGCCCGATCACCGGGCGTTTGCGAGTGGGGCGTTCTCTGCGGAATCACTTCGATCGGGTCGATGACGCGGTGTGTGACGGACGACTGAGCTTCGATCACGCGAAAACACTGAGCGATGTCGACAATCCACGGATCACCGATATTCTCACCGGCGCACAAGATGAAATCATCGCCCTGGCCGAAGCGTCCACGTTCCCGCAATGGAAACGCGATGTGATTGCGTTGGCCGAACACGCTGATGCCGACGGGGTCGAACCCGACCCGTATGCAGACAACGAACTTCGCTTCGCCAAAACACTCGACGGTCGCACGGAACTATCCGGCTCCTTCGACGCCGCCAACGGGCTCGCATTCCGCACCGCGCTGAACTCGAAGACCGACGAGTTGTTCAAGAAGTTCAACCGCGAACGCGAACTCAGCCCAGACCTCGAGGTGCCCAGCCGCAAAGTCCTCCGCGCGCTCGCTTTGGCCGAGTTGCTCCGCATCGCTGTGGGAGCCGAACCCGGCTCAGGAGTCGCTCCCCGCGCCGAAGTCACCCTCGTGGTCCACAACAACGAAACCTGTGATCCAGACGGCACTCCGATGCGACAGGCGGCCGCCGATGTGTGGGGTTGTGACCCCGAAGTGTGGGCAGTCATGGTGAACGAGATGGGCATCCCGGTCGATGTCGGCTACACCAAACGACTCGCCACTATCGCCCAACGCCGCGCCATCGCCGTTCGAGACGGCGGCTGCATCTTCCCGGGCTGTGATGCCCCGATCGACTGGTGTGACCACCATCACGTGCTCGACTGGCACCGCGGTGGACCCACCGACTTGTCCAACCTCGTCGCATTGTGTCGCCACCACCATGGCGTCACCCACCGCAATGGGTGGTCGATGATCCTTGATGGCGATCAGATTCCCCACTGGACCTCACCTTCGGGCGACCACTTCATCGGGCAGCGCCATCACCGACGACAACCCGACCGGCCTTCCGAATCGACACTTGATGGTCTGCGAAGTCGAGGGTTCGACGGGTACGCGCGGCGCAACGCTTCGCCGGGTTCGAAATCGTCACCGGCTGCGACCTCGATCTACGACACGACTCCCGACGAAAAGCCCAGACGTTGCTGAGGCTGTGAGCAAGAACAGACGGTGGACCCGCACTGCACTCACTCAGTGATGGTGGTCGTGAAGCCGCAGCTGGAGCCGGGGAGACCGGCGGTGTTCCCCCTGCCAGCTCGCCCGGATCAGGTGATGAGAAGCGTAACGTCCTGGCAGACGAGATACCGGCGAACACGCTGCGCGGATGGGTCGGGAAAATCCGGCTTACCACCCTGATTCCTTCAGCAAGGGTTGGCGAACAAGCCGCTGTGCTCTGTGGTCGGAAGGGCCTGTCGGCGCATCTTCCGAGCGACGCCACGCAAGATCTACATGGCCGGAAGGGTGTCTCAATCGGGTCCGGCGACCGACGTCTAGGATCCGGTCGTGACCGACCGGGCAACGCCAACTTCTCGCGCCCGACTGGTCGTGCTCTACGGCGGAAAGTCCGCAGAGCACGAGGTGTCCTGTGTGTCTGCGGCCCACGTGCTCGCCGCCGCGGACCGTGACCGCTACGAACTGGTGCCCGTCGCGATCGACCAAGACGGGCGGTGGCTCTTGAACGAGGAAGCGGCCGCACTCGCTGCAGCGGGCGCCGCTGCATTGCCGGGCCACATCGAGATCTCCGGGGTCGCCGTGGAACCTCCTGTCGCTCTCGCCACGCCTGACCCGGCACGGCCCACGGTGGTTCTTCCGCTCGTCCACGGTCCCCACGGCGAGGACGGCACCCTGCAGGGTCTGCTCGAGCTTGCCGACGTCCCCTACGTGGGCAGTGGCGTGCTCGGGTCGGCCATCTGCATGGACAAGACCATGGCCAAGACCCTCGCCGGATCGCACGGGCTTCCCCAGGCCAAGGCGCTCAATCTCACCCCTGGCAGTGGCGGACCGGGAGAGCTGGCGAACCGCGTCGAGACCCTGATGGCGCTCGGTGAGATCGCCTACCCCGTGTTCGTCAAACCCGCCAACATGGGATCGTCGGTCGGGATCACCAAAGCCCACGATCACGCGGAACTCATCGCTGCCCTTGAGCTCGCGCTCACCTACGACGAACGGCTCGTGGTCGAAGAATCGATCGACGGGCGAGAGATCGAGGTCGCCGTCCTCGGGAACGCGATCGGTGACCGGCCGCCACGCGCATCGATTCCCGGCGAGATCGTGGCGGGGGCCGAGTTCTACGACTACTCCGACAAGTACTCATCGGGCTCGGCGACCCTGCTGATCCCGGCCGAACTCGACGAGGACGAATCAGCCATCGTGCGGGAACTTGCGTTGGAGGCCTACGCGGCACTGCGTTGTGACGGGATGGCACGGGTCGACTTCTTCTACGAACGCGAAGGCCGCGGCTTTCTGTTGAACGAAATCAACACGATTCCCGGATTCACACCGCTGTCGATGTACCCCAAGCTGTGGAAAGCCTCGGGAGTCGGCTACGCCGAGCTGATCGACGAACTCGTGGATCTGGCCATCGAGCGGCACCAGCGGCGCAGCGCATTCCGTACCGACGCCTGAGTATCCCCACCCAGCCCACCCGCGCCCCACTCTCGGATGGGTTGCGGATTCCCAGGACGACAGGTATCAGGACGACAGCACGACAGGTATCAGGACGACAGGTAGTCGAGAAGCCAGCGGCGGCGACGGCGCAGTTGTGCCACGGTCGGTGAGACCCCGACCGAGTCGAGGACGTCGGCTTCGGTCGCCATGCCGAGGATCATCGCTCCCGCACCCAGCACCTTGTCACGAGGCATCCCCACGGCCAACTGTGCCAAGAACGGTTCTGCCGCGGTCAGCAACCGTTCAGACGCCGGCGGACCGAGCCGAAGTGCTTCACGGATCAACTCCAGCAACTCCGGTCGTTCCGCCCCGATACGGAACAACGCGTCGACCACTGCGCGGCGGCGATCCACCGCCCCCGGTATCGCCGCTTCGACACGCGTGGCGAGGGCCCCGACCGTGTACGTGATCACCGCGCCCAGCAGCTCTTCTTTCGAGGAGAAGTGGTACAACAGGGTCTGCTTGCGGACGTCGCAGTCGGCTGCGATGTCATCCAGCGAGGTCGCCTCGTACCCACGGTCGGCGAAGGCGGAAAGCGCAGCCGCGAGCAGCCGGTCTGCCGTACCCACCCGAACCTCCATGACCGCCATGGGACAGACCCTACCAACGTAGCTCTACCAATCGGTAGAGAGCGATCGGCTACCATCGGTGCCCGTGATCCCCGAGGCGCTCGACGCCAAGCGCATCTTCATCACCGGCTCGACGGGTTTTGTCGGCACTGCGCTGGTCGAACGACTCCTTCGCGGTGCCCCGGGCTGTTCGCTGACCCTGCTCATACGCCCCAGTCGCAAGCGCACCGTCGACCAACGGGCGGCCCGTGAGATCTTCTCCAACAACTGTTTCGACCGTTTGCGAAGCGAACTCGGCGGCAAGGCCGAGCTCACCGCGATGGTCGCAGAGCGGGTCCGGGTCGTGGCCGGAGACGTGGGCACCGACGGGCTCGGACTCGACGAAACGGGCCGTGCCGCGCTCACCGAGTGCGACACGATCATCCACTCGGCCGCCATGGTGTCATTCGATGCGCCGCTCGACCGGGCAATCGAGGTCAACCTGCTGGGGCCCACCCGCATCGTCCGCACCTGCGCGGATCTCGGGATCACCCCGCACCTGGTGGCCGTCTCCACGTGTTATGTGGCCGGCAACCGTCGCGGCAACGCCCCCGAAGAACCGGTCGACGCGAGCCCGTTCTGGCTCGACGACGTCGACTGGCAAGCCGAGGTCGACGCCGCCCGGCGCATTCGCACCGATGCGGAGATGGCGAGCCGCAGCACCGAGTTGTTGGAACGCTTTCGCGCGGAAGCCCGAGAAGAGTTGGGTGCGGCCGGCACCCCGTTGTTGGCGGCCAAGACCGAGGCACACCGCCAGGACTGGGTCAAAGCCCAACTCGTCGAAGCGGGACGGGTCCGGGCTGCCTCTCTGGGATGGCCCGACGCGTACGCCTACACCAAGGCCCTCGCTGAGCAGGCACTCGCCCAGAACGCCGGCGACGTACCTGTGTCGATCGTGCGACCCTCGATCATCGAGTCGGCCTGGGCCGAACCCCGCCCCGGTTGGATCCGCGGGTTTCGGATGGCCGAACCGATCATCATCTCCTATGCCCGCGGGCTGCTGCACGAGTTCCCGGGCATCCCCGAAGGCACCGTGGATGTCATCCCCGTCGATCTCGTCGTCGCCGCGATCTGTGCCGTCGCCGCCAAAGGCCCCGAAACCGAGCGGGAGAAACCCGCGATCTACCAGGTCGCCTCGGGCGGGGTGAACCCGCTCGGCTACCAGCACCTCGTCGACATGGTGCAGGAATGGTTCACCGAGCACCCGCTGTACGACTCGAAAGGTCAACCCATCCAGGTGCCCGAGTGGTCGTTCCCCGGCCGGGGTCGGGTGCAGTCCCAGCTCACCCGGACCGACAAACTGCTCGACGTGGCCGGCAAGACCCTCGGGGCGCTGCCATTGCGGGGCCGCCAGGT
>DASSYG010000247.1:0-6786 GCA_035703405.1 Acidimicrobiales bacterium
AACGGCGGCGGCGCGGTGATGACCTTCGGGGTCGCGCTCATCTTCCTCTTCAAGTTCTTCTCCGAAGGGGTGTGGGTCTTACTGATCCTCATTCCGATCATGATGGTTGCCCTGATGCGGATGAACCGTCAGTACACCGAGGAAGAGGCAGAACTCGAAGAAGAAGCCGCGGAACTCGCGAGTCGTCGGATCCTGCCCAAGTTGGTGGTGCTGGTGATGGTCGACGAGATGAACCGCGCCGCTGCCCGGGCCCTGCAATACGGGCGCAGTCTGCAACCGAGTGAGATCCGGGCGGTACATCTGGCGGTCGACGCGAAACGGGCGAAGGAGCTCGCCGAGGAGTGGACGACGCTCGGGCTGGGCCGGATCCCACTGCAGATCGTCGAATCCCCGGACCGGCGTGTCGCGAACGGGGCGATGAAGGTCGCCGCGTCCGAGGCGCGCAAGGGTGACCGGGAGGTGACGATTTTGCTGCCCCAGATGGAGTACCGCCGCTTCTGGCATCGGATCCTGCACGACCGGACGGCTTCGGCGATCGCCCAGGCCGTCGACGATCTGCCGCGAGTGAATGTGACCTTCGTGCCCTACCACCTGCGTGCGGGTCAGACCGAGAACCGCGAAAGCGTCGCGGACGTGATCGAGAGCCACACGACGACCCAGGTCGCGGTGGGCTCGATTCCCGAGGGCCGTGCGCCGGTGGCGACTCCCCCGGCGGCCGATGACGAGCAAGCCGTCGACGCGCGGCTCGCCGTCCTCGCGGACCGCCCGCTGCCGTCGTCGGCGCTTGCGGGATCGGGCATCGGCGCGGCACGCTTCCGGGACCGGGTCGAACTCGACGGGCGGGTCCAGTCCATGCGCGTCCAGCCCTGGTCGGGCGTGGCGACCCTGGAGATCACCCTCACCGACGACACCGGTTCGATCGCCGTGGTGTTCCTGGGACGGCGCACCATCGCCGGCATCACCCCGGGCACGCGCCTGCGCGTCTCCGGCGTCGTCGGCTCCCACCACGGCCGCCTCGCGATGCTCAACCCCCGCTACCGCATCAAGGGCTGACCCCACGCCCCCACAGGGGCCATGCAGCGACGTGTGGCACCGGATCCTGCGCAGTGGGTGTCGACAGGACATCGGATCGGCCTCAGACAGGCAGCGGCCAACCATCTCGAGCGACGCGGTCGCGCCAGTAGCTGGCAGGCCATCAGCAATGCGCGGCGCATGCTTCCCAATTGCATTGGTCGTGATGTTGGCGCCGTAGGTGTCGTCGGAGAAGCCAGTCTCTGGGTGGACTGCGTGTTGCCCAGACCTCGCGAGCGAGCCTGAGCGGAGCATGTGATGCTCCGCGAGCCGCGGACGAGTCCCTCCCGAGCGCCGAATCGCGATGCTCAGGATCGTGTCGACGACCGCGATCGCTCGCCCGACCGCTCCGGCCGGAACTGTGGTGCCGAGATCGACGCGAACAATTGTGTCGACGTCCGACTCTTCATCTTCGAGTTTCGCCGCGCCGCAGGCCAACCCGTGCTGCACGATTTCCCAGAGCTCGCCCTTGTGGGCCAACTCGGCGCTTCCAGGCTCGGCGTTCGGGACGGCCCAACGCGCATCGTGCAACGACACGCGGCCAGCCTCGAGTTGCCGATGGACGTGCCCCTTGTAGCCGAGCCAGACGACTATCGACTCGTCATCGGCGGGCGTCTCGATGAGCGCTTTCGCGTTGCTGAGGCGCTCGGTCAGCGGCGTGTCCTTCTCATCAATCGTCGACGGCATCGTCGTGTCCCACCGCGGCCACCTCGAGATCCTCGACCCCCGCCACCACATCCGGAGCAGTACGCGCGCCGCTTCACGATGATCAGATCACGGCAAGAGGTTCGTGATTCGTCGGATCTGACGAAGGTGAAATTCCGAGAATCCTGCCGAAAAGGGTTGTGCCTCGAACGTATGTTCGCTAGAATTGTGGCTATGGATCTTCTCGATTCGTCGACACCGGCCATGGAGGCCGCAGCAGCGATGGAGACCGGGGATCTGAGGGTTGCCTTGGTGGAAGCGGCCGCGTCGATAGCGGCCGCACAGGCTCGCCTCGCTCAGGCGATGGCGATCTTCCGGGCTCGTAACGGCGAGTCGGAAGGGTCGGGGTATTCGTCGTTCGGCCAATAGGCGTCGGTGGACCTGGGGTTGTCCTCTCGCGCGGCGTCCGCGTTGGCCGACGCCGGTGACGCACTCACCGACCGGCCCACGGTGCGTGACGCCTGGGAATCAGGTGGGTTGTCGACGACCAAAGCCCAGTGTGTATTGGGTGTCGCGACCGATTCCTCGGGGTCGAGTTGGTGTGAGCTGGCCCACGAAGCGTCTGCGACCCAGTTGTCACGGATCGCATCCGCGTATCGGCGCAGCCAACAGGTCGACGCCGAGGCCGAAGCCCGCAAAGCCGGGCAGGAAGCCGAAGATCGTGAAGCGGTGTGTGGGGCGTTCTGGCACACCCGGGATGACGGGCTCCGGGAGTTGTTGGCGATTCTCACGCCTGATGATGCGGCGGTGGTTCAGGCCGCGTTGGAAACCGAGACCGAAACCCAGTGGCGCGCGGACCACGGCAGTGGCAACAACGGGACCGCCGACGGTGAGGTCGAGGAGACCGCACCGTTACCGACCGCTCAACGGCGTCTGGATGCGCTCGTTGCGGTGGCGGCAAACCGCCTCGAAGCGGGTGCGGTGCCGATCGTGCGAGGTGAGCACACCGAAGTTGTGCTGCACGTCGACGAAGCGTTCCTGACCGGCCGCACCGACGGTGGTTTGTGTGACGCGAAGAACGGTCCGGGGCTCGATCTCGCGGATGCCCGCCGGTTGGCGTGTGACGCCCGGATCCTGGGCCTGGTCCGCGGTGCCGACGGGCTCGCGGTGGACCTGGGACGGTCCCAACGCCTGGTGTCCGACAAACAACGCCGGCTGATCTCCGCCCGAGATCACGGGTGCCGGTTCCCCGGATGTGGCAACACCCGTTATGTCGACGCGCACCATGTGTGGGAATGGGAAGACGGCGGCCCGACCGATCTGGCGAATCTGATCTCGTTGTGCAACCGACATCACCGGCTCATCCACCACGATGCATTCCAGATCGACGCTGATGGTGAACAAGGTTTCACGTTCTTCGATCGGCACGACCATCCGATCCGACCACCCGACGTGCGCGCACGCCATCGATGTCGCGGCGTGCCCGAAACGCCGCGCGCCCGCAGCGGCGGCGACCCCCGCTACTCCATCGACGACGCCGTCACCGCCATGGCCTCGGCAAGCTGAACGCTCCTTCAGGGGTCCACCATCTGCGCGGACCGAGCGGCTTGACTTGGTGGGCAGATGCGTTGCACGAGCTGGAGTCCAGTCGGTGCGCAGGGGGCACCGGTCGACCGGCACACATTGCCGGCTCGATCTCGACCGGGTCGGCTTCGATTCGCGGCGCATCGGTCGTCGACAACGAGGGGAAACCTGTGACCGATCTGTTCGAAGCTTCCGCGCGCCCGCAGCACCGTCCGCGCCCCGGTAGCGACACCGGAGCCCGCACCACGCAGATGGTGCTGGACACCTCGGTGCTCATCGCCGATCCCAAGTCGGTATTCGCGTTCCCGGGCGCCGCTGCGGTCATCCCGCTCGTGGTGATCGAAGAACTCGACCAGCTCAAGGCCCGCCCCGACGACGTCGGCCGGGCTGCCCGTGAGGTGATCCGCACCATCGAGGCGCTGCGCTGTGGCAACGGCGGCGACATCGGTACCCCGGTGCCCCTGCCCGACGGCGGCACCCTGCACATCGAAACCCGCGGCCTCGACCTCGACGCCATCGCCCGCTTCGGGCTCGACCCCGGGCGACCCGACAACCGGATCCTTGCCGCCGCATTGGGTCACCGCCACGACGACCGCGACGTGGTCGTCGTCTCCAACGACGCGGCCCTGCGGATCAAGGCCGCCCAGATCGGTCTGGAAGGTCGCGAACACCATCGCGACCGGGGATCGATCCAGGCGGCCCGCGACGGGATCGTCTCGGTCGAGGTCCCGCCCGAGGTGATCGACCGGCTCTTCTGCGACCGTGACGGCGTCGCCATCGATGAAGCCGGCGCCGATCCGGCGCCACCGAAGCAACCCAACACGTTCGCGGTGCTCCGCAGCGGCAGCCAATCCGCACTCTGTCGCTGCGACGGATCCCACTTCCGTCCGCTGCTGCGCAAGCCGACCGCGTGGGGGCTACACCCCCGTTCCAAGGAGCAGCAGTTCGCCCTCGAGTTGTTGTGTGATCCCGACGTGTCGGTCGTCGCCCTCGACGGCACGGCCGGCACGGGCAAGACGATCCTCGCCCTCGCCGCCGGGCTCGAACAGGTCGTCGAGCAGTCCCGCTACGATCGGCTGTGCGTGTATCGACCGGTCGTACCCGTGGGCAAGGCCGAGGTGGGATTCCTGCCCGGCTCACTCGAGGACAAGCTCTCCCCGTGGATGGGGGCGATCACCGACGCGCTCGTCGCTTTGACCGAACGTCGCAGCCACGCCGACGCGCGGGTGGTCATGGAAGAACTCATCGTGCGCGACAAGTTGCTGCTCGATTCGGTCACGCACCTGCGCGGCCGGTCGCTGCACGGCAGCTTCATCATGGTCGACGAGGCCCAGAACCTCGAGGCCACCACCCTCAAGACGATTCTCACCCGGGTCGCCGAAGGGTCCAAGGTGATCTTCACCGGCGACACCTCCCAGATCGACGCACCGTATCTGTCGGAGCGCAACAACGCCGTGTCGGTGCTGATCGATGCGTTCGCCGGCGAACCGTGCTTCGGTCACGTCACCCTGCGCACGTGTGAACGTTCCCAGGTTGCGTCGATCGCGGCACTGCGCCTGTGAGTGGCGCCGGTGGGGGGGTCCACCATGAACGCGGCGATGTTTTCTAGGATTTGACACGCCGACGCGAACGTGACAAGGGGGTCGGATGCCGCACCATCCGGTGTACGGGCTTGACATCGAAACGGGCTATCCGACCAGTCGGATAGCCGTGTCCCGGAGCGAACCCACGACCGGTGAGATTCCTGCGGTCGACCCGCGACACACGATCGTGGTCAGAGCGGTGTTGTCGACCGCGGCCGGCGAGGAGACGTTCACCGGAGATGAACCGGATCTGCTCCAACGCCTCGACTCGTTGCTCGCCCGTCTGGAGCCCGGCATTCTCGCCACCTGGAACGGGGCGGCATTCGACCTGCCGTATCTGGCGGATCGTGCCGGCGCGCGCACCGTCCACCTCGGTCTCAGGCTCGCCGCCGATCCGCGCCGCCGCCTCCGGGGCGAGACCCTCCCCGGCCACCGCCATGCGTATCGTGCGGCCTGGTACGCGCACCGCCACCTCGACCTGGCCCTCCTGTACCGGGCAGGGCGCCGCCCGCTCGTCGAGGTCGACGAACTGCTGCGTGCCATCGGGGTGAACTTCCGCAACCGTTCGACCGCGGGAAGCGGGCCGGCCGACGCGCCGGGCGCCGAACTCACCCATGACGCGGTGCACGCCTTCGCCGCCAACGACGCCCGGCTCATTCGGAGCCTCGTCGAATCGCGACTTCCGGGCATCGTCCGCCACGTCGACCGCATCACCGTGACCGCCGCGCCGAGTCGGGACACGTCCCGGGAAGCACGGCGCCTGCTCGTGGGGCGGATCCCCTTGTCGCCCGCGCATCCGGCCGTGCGGGCAGCGATGTCGACGAACTCCTGAGCCCGCAGGGAACCCAACCATTCTGAGTGTCACAGGGTCCCGCGATGATGATCGACGGGTCGCGACCTCCCCACAAGGGCCGCTCGAAGCAGCCTTTCTGTGACCTGGGAGGTCCCCCGTGTCTGCCGAGCCGATCCAGCTCCCCGACCCTGAACGGGTCGCCCTCGCCGTCGATGCCATGTGCGTCGGCGCCGCGCGACCGATCCTGATACACGTCGAAGACGACCCGGCCTCGGAGGAGAACGCCACACCTTTTGCGTTGTTCTGCACTCCGCTCGTCGAACTCGACACAATCGCCGACACCCTGGCGGTGCTCGGCGCGGTGACCGTTCCCGACGGGTGGCGCCTCGCCGGACTGTGTGCGCCGACGACGATCCGTGTCCCCACCCTGATCGATGGAGGCACCCGCCGTCTGGATGCCTGGGTCATCCACGTGGTGGCCGAATCCGGCGCCGGTGCGTCGCGCCTTTGTGTCCCCGAAGCACACGATTTGTCGGGCCCGACCACCATGATCGACGCGACCCACCCGCTGCACCGGTGCCTCCACCGGCTGGTGCGTGCGCCCCGCACACCGTGACCTCGACGAGCCGACGGTAGGCTTCCACGGGTGCCCGAAGATTCCGGGACAACGGGCCCACCGCCGGACCGGAAGGGTCCCGCGTCTCCCCAGCGCCGCAAGCTACTGGTCACCGGAGCGTTCGTCGCGGCGAGCGCCGTCGCTCTGCGCAACCTGCCGCGCCCCTCCTCGGGTCATCCCACGACCGACCGATCACTCGACGATCCCGTCCGTCGCCATCGCTCGCTCGCCGAGCCGCCCGCGCTCGACGGCGCCGCGGCACAGCCCGGTGCCGACCACGTCTATGAGACCGTCATCCGGGGTGGGCGGGTCATCGACCCCGACTCGGGCTTCGACGGCACCCTCGACGTCGGCATAGACAAGGGCACGATCACGGGATTCGGCGAGACCGTCAGAACTGGCAAGACCACGATCGACGCCAAAGGCCGCGTCGTCAGCCCGGGTTTCATCGACGTGTTGTCCTATGAACCCACCCCGCGAGGGTCCTGGTACAA
>DASSYG010000345.1:0-5903 GCA_035703405.1 Acidimicrobiales bacterium
GCCCGTGACGAACGCGGGATGCAGCTCGGCTGATCCCCCGCCGAGCGCGGCGGGGTTCGTGCACACCACATGGTTGCCGTCCTTCGCTCCGCCGAACGCGGCATCATCGACGGGAGTGTCAGAGAACGCGGAATACGCGACGACGCAACCGGTCTGGGAGCCCTCGGTGCACACGGGCACATGGGCGAAACTTCCCCCGACGTCCTTGCCGTCGGGCACGGTCACGTTGCCCCCGAGCAGCATCGCCGACACCAGAAGTTTTCTGGTCGCCGGGTCGATTTCGATCTCGTTCGCGATCAACTCGGTGAGCACGAACGAACCCTGGGAGTGACCGATCAGGATCACCCCACGGCCGTCGTTGTCGTTCGCGAGATAATCCTCCCAGGCGTTCTTCACATCGTCATACGCGTACGCCGATTCCTCTGCTGTGGCCTTCTTGCCGAAAATCCCCGAAATCGTGCGCTGCCGGTACATCGGTGCGAACACCCGGCACACCTGAGAGAACCGTGACGCCTGAGCCTTGGCGACCGCGAGTTCCTCGGGGTCGATGTCGAGGTTCGCCACCGCCGCGTCCTGGGTCGACACGGTCGGGTAGACGTAGAAGCAGTCGACCTTCGGGTCCGCCGCCGGCTTCGGGCGCTCCACGTTGCGCTCACCGTCGGCGGCGATCTGAGTGATCGACTCGTCGGTGCTGCACACGTCGTCGCTACCCGGGCGACACAACCATGTGGTGTCCGCGGCGTGGGGCTTCACCGATGACCGGGTCGACGCGGTCGTCGCGCTGGTCTCGGTCGTCGGAGCGGACGTCGAATTCGATCCGGAGTCCGACCCAGAGCAGGCCGCCAGGGTCACCACGGCCACGAAGCCCAACGCGACGAGGATCTTGCGGATCATGAGTGAGAGCATCCTTTTGGTCGGTTCCCCGCGACACCGGCCGTTTCGCGTACAGTACATCGCACCGTGCCGACCGTGGCCACGGTACGAGCCAAGGTGAGTGTACCGGGGAGAACCTCTCGGGTTTTTGCCGACGGACCCACCGGTCCGCGAAGGAGCGATGGTGAGTCAGCGGCGCAGCCTCGTCGAGACGAGGCAGAGAATCTTGGATGCCGGGGCAGAAATGATGTCCGAGGCCGGGTATTCGCTCAAGAGTGCGAACATCACCTTGATCGACGCGTGTCGGCGCGCCGGACTGGGCACCGCGGGAAGCGGTTACAAGATCTGGGGCACCCAGGGCGCGTTTCGCGAGGATCTGATGCGCCATGCGTTGGCGATGGAGGACACCCGCCAAGAGGGTAACGAGCGACTGCTCGAGGCGATCGCGGGTCTCGGTCCCGACCCGGATCTGAAGGGCATCATCAGGGTCGCCGCAAACGAGAACGCCGACGCGGTGATCGGAAAGCAGTGGTTCGCACGGATGATCGCGCTCTGGCTCGCCGCGGCAACCGACGACCAGATGCGCACCGAACAGATCGGAAACCAGAAGAAGCTGCTGGGTTCACTGCAGGAGACCTTCGTCGATCTGCTCGAAGCGTACGGGCGTGAGATGCGCCCACCGTTCACCGCTGACATGCTCACCCTGGCCATCGCGGCCGAGATGCACGGCATCGCCTACTACTGCGCCTACGAAAACGACACGACGGTGTCGGAGCTCCACCTCCCGACCGGGCCCGACGGCGCGCTCGAGCGCTGGCATCTGATGGGATGCGTCGTCGAAGCTCTCGTCGAATCGTTCACGCAACCGATCGAATCGCCTGCCGCGACCGATTCCTAGTGCGGGACCAGGTCGGTCGCCTCGACCTGGTGCAGATCAGGGCGGGCCATCAGGCAGAATCAGCTCATGACCAGGGTGTGGATAGACGGGCAACTCGTTCCGAGCGAACAAGCCACCATCTCGGTGATCGCTCCCGGAGTGCAGTTGGGCCTCGGAGTGTTCGAGGCACTCAGTGTCGTAGAGGGCGAGGCGTTCGCGCTCACCCGTCACCTCCGCAGACTCGCACGGTCCGCAGAGATCGTGGACCTGACCGTGCCCTTCACCGACTTCGAGTTGCGTGAGGCCGTCGCGATGGTGCTCGCCGCGGACCCGCAGGCCACCAAGGTACGGATCACGGTGTCGGCGAGCCCTGGTGACGCGGCGCCCGCCGTGGTGGTGAACGGCGTTCGACGGGCGGATTGGTCCGCGACGGCGCGGGTCGTGCTGTCTCCCTATGTTCGCAACGAACGATCGCCGAGCACCGGGGCGAAGACGACGTCGTATGCCGACAATGTGCTCGCGTTGTCCGCGGCGCGCCGGACCGGCGCCGACGAGGCGTTGCTGTGCGACTCGAACGGGTATCTCAGCGAGGGGACCGCCTCGAACGTGTTCCTCGCCGTGGACGGGGAGTTGTGCACCCCGTCGCTCGCCAATGGCGGGCTGGGCGGTATGACCCGCGAGTTGTTGTGCGAGATCATTCCGGTCCACCTGCGAGACGACATCACCGTCGCGGAACTGCGTGCAGCGCCCGAGGTGTTCATCACGTCGTCGACCCGCGGAGTCCACCCCGTCGAACACATCGACGGGGTAACGGTTCCACTCTGCCCCGGCCCCTTGACGGCGGCCGCGGCCGAGGCGTTCGCCGCGTTGCGGGCACACACGCTCGATCCGTGACGTCATCGATCCGGGATGGCCACTCGCGGCATCGTGCACACTCGGGACCAGGCGCTAGCATCGGTCTCCTTGACGGCCCAGGTTCGTCAGGGAGAGGTGCCGGAGTCCGGCTGAACGGGCCTCCCTGCTAAGGAGGTGACGGGTTTACGCCCGTCCGTGGGTTCGAATCCCACCCTCTCCGCAAGTAGTCCTCTCGGCAACTTGGCAGAACCGACCGGTCGAGACGGAGTATCGAGCCGCGCAGCCCGAGCTCTGCAGCCGTTGCGGCCGCACGCGAGTGAGGTTCGGTGGATCTGGGTAGGGTCGCGGACGAACCGAGCAACGCGCCCCACCCTGGTGCGTCGCGACAGCCGAGAAGTGCAAGGAGATCACCCGTGCCCCGACCGAACCGAGCCGCACCCCCGATCCCGTACGACTACCTCGCAGACGTGCCGGGATTCGACGTCACCAGCACCGACATCACCGCCGGCAGCCCCATCGATCGGCGCTTCGTGGCCGACGCGAACTTCGGACTCGACGGCGACAACGTGTCACCACAGCTGGCGTGGAGCGGGTTCCCGTCCGACACCCGGAGCTTCGCGGTCACGTGCTTCGACCCGGACGCTCCCACCGGCAGCGGCTTCTGGCACTGGGTGCTCATCGACATCCCGGCCGATGTCACCGAACTCGAAACCGGTGCCGCCTCGGGAGACTGCAACGGTCTGCCCACGGGCGCACTCCACCTCGGCAACGACACCACCAACACCTGCTACACGGGGCCGTTCCCGCCGCCCGGGCACGGGCCGCACCGCTACGTGTTCGCCGTACATGCGCTCTCGGTCGCACAACTGGGGCTCGATGCCGGAGCACGGCCCGCCGTCGCCGGGTTCACGATGGCCGATCTCACCCTCGCCCGGGCGGTGCTGACCGGTACCTTCGAGATTCCCGGCTGAGATCTGCCGGAGCCTCCCGTGTCACCGTTGCTGCGGCGTCCAACCGACCGGGAACACCGATGAGCGCGGGCCATTCCCACGATCACGTCCACGTGAGCCTCGGCGCGGGCGCCCGACACCGAGGACGACTCGCCCTGGTGCTGGGGTTGACCGCGGTGTTTCTCGTCGTCGAAGTCGTCACCGCGCTCGCGACGAACTCGCTCGCGTTGCTGTCCGACGCCGGCCACATGCTCACCGACGTGCTCGGCCTCGCGCTGGCCCTGACCGCCATCGAACTCGCCGGCCGCCATGCCGTTCGTCGCCCCGAGGGCGCTCGGAACACCGGGCACACCTACGGGCTCTACCGGCTCGAGATCATCGCATCGTTCTGCAATGCCCTGCTGTTGTTCGGCGTAGCGGGCTACGTGGTCGTCGAGTCGATCCGCCGGATCGGCTCCACCCCGGACGTGACGGCCACCCCGATGCTCGTCGTGGCAGTGGCCGGACTCGCCGTCAACGTCGTCGCCTACCTGGTCCTGCGCGAGGGCGCCCGAGAAAGCCTCAACGTCGAAGGCGCCGCGCTCGAAGTGCTCGCCGACATGGTGGGCTCGGCCGGGGTGATCGTCGCGGCGCTGTTGCTGATGGTGTTCGGCTGGACCTGGGCCGACGCCGTGTTCGGTCTCGCCATCGGCGTGTGGATCCTGCCGAGAGCCTGGCGGCTGGGAGGCCGGTCACTGCGGATCCTGTTGCAGGCGGCACCGGCCGAGATCGATCTCGATGCGGTCAGCAACGACCTGGGGTCACTCGACGGGGTCGTCGACGTGCACGACCTGCACGTGTGGACACTCACCTCGGGGATGGACACCGCGTCGGTGCACCTCGTCGTCGCCGCGTCGACCGACCATCACGCGGTCCTCGACCAGGCACGGGACCTGCTCGTGACGCGCTACGAGATCGGCCATGCCACGCTGCAGGTCGAGCCATCCGACCACCGGGGCTGCGACGAGATCGGCTGGTGAGGTGATCGGCCGGTGAAGCGCCCTCCGGGGCGCCGGCGTTTCTACTTGGCGAGTGGACTGTAGAAGACCAACCCGTTGCCCTTGTGGTCGTACACCACCGCGCGGCGTTCGTGTTCGTCGTTGTACGGACCCTTGACGATGGCCCCTCCGTTGGCCTCGATCGCCGCCGCGGCCGCGTCGACGTCGTCGGTCTTGATCCCGGGCACGACCTTGCCGGGCATGGGATGGTCGACCGAGGTGGCCAGGGCGAGGGTGACCGAGCCGCCGTCGAGGGCGGCGAAGTGGCCGCCGTCGCGGAACTTGAGTGGCATGCCGAGCGTTTCCGAATAGAAAGCGATCGACTCGTCGAGGTCGTCGGTCGAAAGAATGACCATCTTCACGTCGAAGTTGCTCATCGTTGTCTCCTCATCGTGACAGAAAGTGATGTGACGAACGTCGCCTACCAGTCTTGTCGATCGATCGTCAAGCTGCCCTGTGACCCGACCCGCACGTTTCGGAGTCGTCTGACCGGGCAGTTGCCCCGGATCTGATCGTGGGGGTCACCTCATCCATCCCAAGGGGGACACCATGACCGAAGCCAGCTTTCTCACCCAGTACTCCATCCAGCGGTGGCTGGAGATGGCACCGCAGGGGTACCTCGAGGACACCACCTTCGGCCACGATCCCGAGCTGACCGAGCCCGAGGACATTCTCGGCGACGACGACCTGCGCACCGCCGAGATCGCGTTGACCGTGCAGTTGGTCGCGGGGGAGCGGTGCGCGCTCGCCGCGTCGTCCGGGCTGGTGAACGCCGCCCCGGACGCGGCGTCCAAGACGTTTCTCGCGACCCAGACCCTCGACGAGGCCCGGCACGTCGAGATCTTCACCCGCCGGCTCATGGACCTCGGCGTGAAAAAGGACGACATCGACTCAACCGTCGACAACTTCGCGAACCCGAATCTGGTGAAGTTCGCCGAGACGCTGCTCGAGCGGGTCGCCGACGGTGACTTCATCGCGGGCGTCGTCGGACAGAACATCGTGCTGGAAGGCATGGCGTTCTCGGTCTTCGAGTTGTTGAAGGCCACGTCAGACCTACGGAACCCGAAGTTCGCCCAGACCCTCGCCGGGACGATCGCGGATGAGCGTCGCCACGTCGGCTTCGGTGAGAACCGCATCGGTTCGTTGATCAGCGACTTCCCCGAACGCCGCGCCGACGTCGAACGGATGCAGGGCGAGATGTCGTACCACATGCTCGCCGCATTCTCGGACATCTTCTCGTTGTCGGGTCCGACCGTCGACCGCCAGCGTGAACGGCTCGCCGCACAGGGCGGGCCGACCGGTCCGGTCGAA
>DASSYG010000120.1:0-6716 GCA_035703405.1 Acidimicrobiales bacterium
TGAGCGCGCCCGCACCGACGCGAGCGAGCGTATCGTGAGCCGGGCGCTCATCCGGCTCGTCGAGGCTCATCCGGGCCTGCTCGAAGAAGGCGAACGAGTCGTCGCAGCCGGGCGCGGTCGCACGGTCGCCGGCACCGACTCGGCCGCTGCTCTACCTCCTTCGACGATCTGGGCCGTGTCGGACCGTCGGCTGTTCGTGTTCGACACCGCTACCCGGTCCCGCCGGTCGACGGCACCGCCATTGGCCGTGTTCACCATCGGAGTCACGCTCACCGGTGTGCGCGTGGAATCCTTCGACCGTCGTGACGCGCTCCTCGTCGTCGACGCGCCGGATCGGCCCGCCACCGTGGTCATGAACCCGGCCGACGCCACGGCGATCGCCGACGCCGCGACCGCTGCTCTCGATGCGTTGGCCGCCGACACCGACTGGGGTCCGCGGCCGACGTTCGATTCGTCGTCGCACGCATACGCCGACGGCGGGATCGACCCCTCCGTTCAAGGGTCGGTCGAACCGCTCGACCCTGCTGGCGGGTCGACGCGCATCGCCCGGCTGCGGGCACTGCTCACCGCTGGCGAAGTCGAACAGAGCAGCCGCCAGTTCGCGTCGTTTGCGACGCTCGAGGAGCGGGAATGGTGTCTGCGCCACCTCGGCGGAACCGCGCTCACCGACGGCCTGGACGCCTGGGTCGATGCCGCACCGGATTCCGCGAACGCCTATCTCGCCCGGGGAGCGCACGCCGTGTGGACCGCTGACGCCCGCCCGGAGGAGTTGGGAGAAGTCGAGTTCTTCGACACGCTGCGGGCGGCCGAACGCGACCTGTTCTGGGCCGTCGAACTGGACTTCGCAGATCCATTGGCGTTCACCCCGTTGATCCGGTCAGGGCTGCGCCTCGGGGTACCACTCGAGGAACTCTGTCTGCGCTTCGACGAGTCGGTGCGACGTGGCACCGACCTGCTCGGCGTCCATCTGGAGACCCTGGTGGCGCTGGGGCCGCTCGGGTCGGGTTCGGTCGCCGAGATGCTCACCTTCGCCCGGTCGTCGTCGCACGCTGCGCCCGACGGATCGCCACTGCACGCCCTCGTGCCCTACGCACACCTGCTCGCTTGTGATGCGCACCAGGGGCCGGCGCGACGGTCGGGCTCGATGTCGAGCGAAGCGATCCGTGAGACCGAACTCGCCAAGGCCGTGTCGATCGACAGCGCCATGTGGCAGCAGGCGTCCCCAGATCCCGGCACCACCGCCGAGATCTGCAACATCTTCGCGGCCGCGGCGCTCGGTTGCGGTGCATTCGACCAGGCACGAGGCCTGCTCACGGGTGTGGCCCGCACCTTTCATCCATGGTCCCTGCTCACCGACGGCGACGACCGGTATCGCCACGTCGTCGGCACGGCGCGCTGAACGGTCCCCGGACGGACGCTCCGGGGTGGGGCCGGCAGCCGGTTCAGCGGTGCTGCCCGGCGCTCGTCACGGTGCTGCGGAGCAGGACCCAGGGCTCGACGGCGGTGTCGACGGCGTCGATGATCCGGGCTCCGTCCGTCCAGGACGTCGGATCGATGTGCACCCGGGCGCCGTCCTCGCCCCAGACGGTCCGGTGGTCGTTCTGGTGCACCTGGACCGCCACGACATCGGCGAAGGAGATCGACGTCTTCAGACCCGACGATGCAGTGAGCACGATTCCCTCCGCGGCCAGGACGAGGCGAGCGCCGTCGTCGCCCGTCGAGGCACCCGTGGTGGGTTCGAACACCACGCCGTCGGCGACGGTGTCCGCGCCGGTTCGGATCGCGACGAGTCGTCTGTCGGTGACCGCCACCTCGTCGGGCAAGAGCCAGATCGCCCTCGCCAGTCCATCGCGGAGTCGGCGGGCGAACCCTGCCCGTGACGCCCGCAGGGCCGCGCGCGGGTCACGGTTCTCTCCGAAGAGGCTGTCGAGTGCCGATTCCTCGACCGCGAGACTGCCGCCGTCAGACGCACGGTACCTCGAACGACGGAACGCGATGCGGGCCTGGTCCAACTCGTCGGCGTCCGGTCCCGCCATCGCAATGGCGAACAGCTCCGACGACATCGCTGCTGAGATCGGGGCGATGACGTCGTTGGGCGCGGCGATCGAGAGCGCGACGGTCGCCAGGCTCGAGCCCGTGCGTCGGACCACGGCGACGGGTCGCCCGATCTGCGGGTCGATCGCCGTACAACGAGCGTGGATCCGGTCGAGGATCAGGTCCAACAGCAGCATCGCGGTGGCATCGAACCGGCCGAGGAACGAGATGGCCAGGCGACCGTCGGGTCCGGCGGCGACACCGGGAAGCGGTCGGTCGACAGGACGGGGATCGGGGAGCGGTTTGCGGACGCCCTCGCCGAGTGCGCTCAGATCGAGGTCGGCCGACGGCCGGCGGTTCGCGCTGAACACCGCGTTGGAGCCGGTGAACCAGGACCGGACCCACTGGTCGAATGCGACCCGGTCGAGGTCTTCGAGGCCCAGGAGCGGCAACGCCGGGAGCCCGTAGCCTCTGCTGCCGAAGCGCAACGACATGAGCTGGGTGTCCCAACGTTCCGGAGGCCGCCAAGAGGCGAGAGCGTCCGGGATCAACTCGTCGGCCCGATCGGTCCGCAAGGCGTTCAGCCGGCGCGCGATCGTCGTCAGCGTTCGTGCAACGGCGCGGTCGTCACCGGTGACACCGAAGCGCGTCCGAAGTGTGGTGATCGATACCCGAACCTGCACGCCGGAGGTGTCCAGATCATCGAGCACGAGAGCCCGGACGAGGTGGCAGCGACCCCGGGTGCCCAGTCGTTCGTCGGCTTCGCCGATGCGAAATGCCAACGTGGCAGCGAACGGTCCGTCGGGATCGTCACCCCAGACCGAAGCCACCCGACCGACCGTCGCGTGGGTGACCGCCGCGTTCGACGCGATCGGATCGGCTTCCGTCGGTGTCGCCGCCGCGACGGTGGGACCCTCGGTGAGTGTGGTCAGGCGGCGGATGCCGTCGCGAGCTGCCCTGATCATGGTCGTGGTCTCCCTCCGAGACGTGGCGTGCAACCGGCGACGCCGTCGTGGCCGCCATCTTCGCAGAAAAAGCAGTGGCTGGGGGGTTCGAAGAACCCCCCAGCCGGCTCGTTACGTCAAGTCCTGAGGGAGGGAGGGTAGGGACCTGACATATCGAGATCTTGGTGGCCTGCCCCTTTTGCGGGCCACAGTGCTCTTGACTCCACGAGGAGTTTGCTCTCTGACACCTTACCGTGTCAACTTCCGACACGTGCGGATGCCATGGCGATGTCGTGACCGTCCCGGCGAGGCGGCGACGCCCGATCGATAGAACGGTTCGCTCCGGTCGTCGACCGGGGGCATCCGTTCGCCGGAGCGCTCTTCGTTGGTACCCTTGGATACATCGTGGCTTCGACCAAGACCAGATCGACGAAGGCGAAATCACCGACGCGCAAATCGTCGGGCGCGTCGACGCGCCGGTCGACGACCGCCAGTCGGCCCGTCGAGGACGACACGAAACGCTTGAGCGCACTGATCGCCGCGGTGACTGCCGGCCATCGCGGCGATCTCGTGGGTCTGGCATGCATCGCCCTGGGAGCCGTCACCGGGCTCGGGTTGTACGGAGCGGGGGCGGGGCCGGTCGGGCGGGTGACCGCGGCCGCAGCAACCGGGGCGTTCGGTCCACTGGGCTACGCGGTGCCCGGGACCCTCGTGGTCCTCGGCATCTGGGCGATCAGAGGGATTCGCGAGCCGCGCGTCGACGGGTCGCCGGTCGACACGGGCGACGATCCCACCCTGGTGCTGGACCGTGCCCAGACGCTCGACCCGACGATCATGGCGGTCCGCCGAGCGATCGGCGTGGTCGTGGTCGTGCTGGTGGTACTGGGCATCATGGACCTGTGGCGTGGCCGACCCGGATTCTCGGGGACCGCGGACGAGTTCGCTCATGCGGGCGGATTCGTCGGCACCGTCGTGGGTACCCCCTTGCAGGCGATCCTGGGCTCGATCGGCGCCACCGTGTTGCTGGTGCTCGTCGGTTGTGCCGGGCTGGTGCTGATCACCGGTGTTCCGATCGCCCGAGCGGCAACCGTGCTGAGCGACGCTCTCCGCCCGGTGGGGCGCGCGATCAGGCAATCGGTCTCCTCGATGTTTCGCCTCGACTCCTCCCGATCGACCGCCACCGGCAATGGCGACGGCGGCGGCGCGATCGAGGTCACCGACTACAACGACCTGTTGCCCACCCGCCGAGTGGAACCCGAACCGCTCGACGAAACCGAGGTCGTGGACGACCACCCGATCGAAGATTCGGCCGACGATGCGGTGGACGTCCCGACCGGTGTGCCGTCGCTGTACGACCAGGACCGTGATGGCCCCCGCCCATCCGAGGCCGGCACCGAGATCATCGACTCGGGACCCGGGTCGCAGTTGCAGATCGACCTCGCGCCCAAGACGCCGCGTCGCGCCTGGAAGCTGCCGGCGCGCAAGCTGCTGGAGCGGACCGGCTCTCACCAGGTCGACAAGGTGGCCATCCGCGAACGCGGTGAGGCCCTCGAGCATGCGCTCGCCGAACACGGCGTCGAGACCCGTCTGGTCGGGATGACGGTGGGTCCGACGGTCACCCGGTACGAGCTCGAACTGGGTCCGGGGGTCAAGGTGGCACGTCTCACCGCGCTGCACAAGGACATCGCGTACGCGATGGCCACGCCCGATGTGCGGATCCTGGCTCCCATCCCGGGCCGCCACGCCATCGGTGTCGAGATTCCCAACGCCGACAAACAACTCGTGACCGTCGGTGACATCCTCGCCTCGTCAGAGGCACGCGCAGCGAAGCACCCCCTCGAAGCTGCCGTGGGTCGCGACATCGCCGGTCGGGCAGTCATGGCGAACCTGGCGAACATGCCCCACGTGTTGATCGCTGGGGCGACCGGCGCCGGCAAGTCGTCGTGCATCAACACGCTGCTCACCTCGTTGCTGATGCGCGACACCCCCGATGAGCTTCGGTTGATCCTGGTCGACCCCAAGCGGGTCGAGCTCGGCCAATACAACCGCCTGCCGCACCTGTTGACCGAGGTGGTGACCAACCCCAAGAAGGCCGCGAACGCGCTGTCGTGGACGGTCAAGGAGATGGAGCGCCGCTATGACCTGCTGTCAGAGGTCGGCGTGCGCGACGTCACCGGTTACAACGCCGCCTTCGACCGCGGCGATCTCGTGCCGCCGCCCGGGTCGGAGCGGGTCTATGAGCGCCTGCCGTTCATCCTGGTGGTGGTCGACGAGTTGAACGACCTGATGATGGTCGCCGCGCGCGACGTCGAGGAGTCGATCACCCGCATCGCCCAGATGGCCCGAGCGGTCGGGATCCACCTGGTGATCGCCACCCAGCGTCCGTCGGTGAACGTGATCACCGGGGTCATCAAGGCCAACATTCCCGCCCGCTGGGCATTCGCGGTGTCGTCGCTGGCCGACAGCCGCGTCATCCTCGACCAGCCGGGAGCCGAGAAGCTCCTGGGCCGAGGCGACATGCTGCTGCTCGACCCGACCTCGAGTGTGCCCAAGCGGGTGCAGGGCTCGTGGGTCACCGAGGCCGAGGTGCGTGCGGTGGTCGCACACTGGCGCCGCCAGCAACCCGAGGTGCTCTACGACGACACGGTGCAGGGAACCGACGAGGCCCCCGGCCGCGCCGGTGGGGGGAGCGGCGCGGGCGGCGGGAGCGACGATGACGATCTGCTGGTCGAAGCACTCGAGTTGGTGGTGCGCAGCCAGCTCGGGTCCACGTCGATGCTGCAACGCAAACTGCGCGTCGGCTTCGCCCGAGCGGGCCGCCTCATGGACCTGCTCGAGCAACGGGGCGTCGTGGGACCGTCGGAAGGCTCCAAGGCCCGGGCGGTACTGATGACCCTCGAGGAGTTCGAGGGGGGTCCGGGCGCCGGTTCCGCGAGTACCTCGTCGGAAGTGTCCGCCGAGCCGACCAGTGGTGATTCGGGTCCCCGGGACGACACGGGCGAGCTTCCCCGACCCGTACCCGCCGACGCTCCCGGCTGAAGCAGGCGGGCAGACCCACCCGAGGGGGCATGCGTCGACATCGCCCGCGTGCTTCGTCGTCCCGTGCTCTCGGCGTCGGACTCTCACCTCGATGAGAGTTGACCTTACCGATCGACATCAACCGACCGGGGCGGCGTGGGTCGACGGCGGACAGCCGCCCGGAAGATCGAGATCGAGATCGAGGATGACATCGTCTGCTCGCTCCCATCGTTCGCTATGGTTCTCGGCCAGAACCGAACTTGTCGCGGGCGCGGTATCTCCGACGGCACGAACCCTGGAGTGACGCTCGTGAATTTCACCGCCCGCCTCGACCTACGAGTCGAAGCACTCGACGACGGGTTCATGGTCCTGATCCCAGAACAGGGCAAAGTCGTCCACCTCGAAGGCCGTGACGCCGAAGCTTTCGCTCTCGCCCGAGGCGGCACCGACGAGGTCCCCGACCCCCTGACCGGCCCGATGGCAGGCCTGGTCGAACTCGGTCTGGTAACCACCAACGCCTGGGACCGACGCAGAGTGTTGCAGCTCGGCGGTGCCACCGCTGCCGCAGCCATCGCGGTCATTGCCCTGCCCAGCGTCGCCGCAGCAGCGTCGCAGCCCGGCACGACCAGTGTGAACACGACGAGTACGACCACGCAGCCACCGACCAAGACCCTCGACATCGCGTACCTCGTTGTTGGTGGTGGTGGGGCTGGCAGCAGC
>DASSYG010000217.1:0-5874 GCA_035703405.1 Acidimicrobiales bacterium
CGTCGCCCCGTCGGAACCGTCGGATCTGCCCACCCCTCCGGGACGATGATGACTACAGCGATCGACCGTTCTGCCACTAGGCTGGCTCGCTCAGCAGATCCTTCCGGGGTAGCTCAGTTGGCAGAGCAAGCGGCTGTTAACCGCTAGGTCGAGAGTTCGAGCCTCTCCCCCGGAGCCCATCGGTGGAAGAATCGACGGGGGCCCCGGTGAGGTGGCCCCGACGTTGTCGTACGGGGCGGTAGCTCAGTGGTCAGAGCAGGCGACTCATAATCGCTCGGTCGTGGGTTCGATCCCCACCCGCCCCACCGCCACGGGGAACCCACGACGAAATCTGGAGCGAAAAGGTTGCATGTCGACCTTTTTTCGCTCCAGATTTCAGATCGCGGTGCGGCGGCGGAGTTCAGTCGGTGGCGATCGCCGCGAGCACGTCGAGGCGCGCAGCCCGCCGGGCAGGACGCAGCGCGGCGAGCACGCCGAGTGCGGTGCCCAAGGCCAGGATCACCGTGAGGGGGACGACGGGAAGCGTGAACGTGCCGAAGCCCTGCGAAGCAGCCAGGGCACGCATCATGGCCCAACCACCGAAGACGCCGAGTCCGACCCCTCCCACTGCTCCGAACGTGGCGACGATCACTGATTCCCACCGCACCATCGCCTTGATCTGTCGACGGGACACCCCGACCGCTCGCAACAGGCCGAGTTCACGCGTGCGCTCATGGATCGAGAGCGACAAGGTGTTGGCGATTCCCATGCCGGCGATTCCGATCGCCACGACGAGCAGGGCGTACACGATGGTGAGCAGGACGTCGACCTGCGCGCTCTGGGTCGCGAGGAATTCCTCGCGGTCCTGGACCTGGGGATCGCCCGAGGCCTCGGCGACTGCGTCGACCGCCTGACGTGTGGTGGCGTCGTCGGCGCCGGTGGTGAAGCGGATCGCCATCAACTGCACCGAATGCTGCGCGATGTGCCGGTCGGCAATCGCCGCGGGGAACACGACGTCGCCGAGCAGCGTGCGATCTCCGTAGATGTAGGCCAGACGCACCGACTCGGAGATCCCGTCGGCGAACGACGCCGTGATCCGGTCTCCCACGTTCCAGTCGTTGGCGTCGGCGATCTCTTCCGAGACAGCGAATGCATCGGCGCCTGGCCGGTGCGCGTCACCGGAGCGGACGTCGACGTCGGTGACCTGGGACATGGCGGCGAGATCGGTGGCGGTCACCCTGGTCGGCGAACCGTCCAGGCGGACTGTCGGAAACGCCAGTGACGCCACGGTCGAGACGCCGGAGATCTCGGACATCTCGGATGCCATGGCCTGATCGAGACCGGCCCCACCTCCGCTGGGGGGCACGATCACCAGGTCGCCTCTGAAACCGCGTTCCAGCGAGGTGTCCATCGACGCCTTGATCGACGAGCCGAGCACCGTGAAGAGGCTGACGACGCTGACGCCGACCAACAGGGCCGCCGCCGTTCCCGCGGTGCGTCGCGGGTTGCGGGCTGCGTTGCGCCATGCCAGGTCACCGGCGACCCCCCGCCGACCGACGGCGAGGCCGGCCAGCCTGGCTGCCGCGGGAGCCGCGAACGGGCCGAGCGCAAGGAACGCGAGGAGCAAGCTGAGCGCGCCGACCCCGGTCAGGGCCAGAACCGAGTCACCATTCGAAGCGCCGAACACCGCCGCCACGCCAACGGCGAGCAGCAATGCACCGGCGATCGCCCGTCCACGCGAGACGCCGAGACGTTCGGTGACCGCATCACGTAGCGCCGCGATGGGTGGAATCCGTGCCGCTCGCAGCGCCGGGAGCAGCGCCGCGCCCACGGTGACGACCACGCCGGTCGCTGCCGCGGTGCCCACAGTGGCAGCCGACACGACGAGTCCGTCGATGGGCATGCCGAGGCCGTCGGCGCCCAACAGCGAGCGCAGACCCAGGCCGATGACCACCCCGGTGCCGATGCCGAGCGCGGTGCCGACCGCTGCCACGGCCAAGGCCTCGACGAGCCCGGCCGAGATCACCTGCGCGCGCGAAGCGCCGATCGCCCGGAGCAGCGCGGATTCTCGGCTGCGTTGGCTGCTGAGCACCGTGAAGGTATTGAAGATGCTGAACACGGCGACGAGCAGGGCGATCGCCGCGAACACGAGCAGCGCCGTGGTGAAGAATCCGAGAAAGTCACTCTGGATGTCGGCTTCCTGTTCGGCGGTGAGCGCGCTGCCCGAGATGGCTTCGGTGCCCGCGGGCACGACTCGGTCGAGGCGTCGCACCAACTCGTCCTGTGAGACGCCCGAGTCTGCCGCCACCAGCAAGCCAGACACCCTTGCTGGGTCGCGCAGCAGTAGGCGCTGCGCGTCGGGCAGCGTGAAGGCCACCAATGTGGTGGACCCCAGGCTGTCGGCATCACCGAATGCGGCGATACCGACCACGGTCACCGGGACCGGCCCCGGGGCCAGCACGGTCGTGGTCGCCCCGACGTCGAGGTGGGCCTCTCGTGCACTGCGAGCGTCGATCACGACCTCTCCGGGCTTGGCCGGCGCACGACCGGCTGTGAGGTGGTAGCCGTTCAGGGCGGGATCGGTGACCCAATTGGTACCGAGGGTCGGGGGTCCGTTGCCGCCGACCGGCTCACCGTCGGAATCGAGGATCTGGGCAAGACCCGACACGGTGGGCGCGACGGCGGCCACCCCGTCGACAGCGGCTACCTCGTCGGCGATCGACACGTCGATCGGGGCGCGGGGCTCGTCGCCGCTGCTGAGATCGTCGGCGTTTCTGACGAGGGCGTCGATACCGGCATTTGCAGAGGCGAATGCCGTGGAGAACCCGGCGGTGGCACTGTCACGCAGCACCAAGGTGCCGGTGAGAAAGGCGATGCCGAGCACGATCGCGAAGGTCGTCGAGGCCAAGCGTCGACGGTGACTCCACGCGGAGATCAGGCTGGTGCGGATCATCTCAGGCCCCCAGTCGCTTCATCGCATCGAGCACGCTCTCGGCACTGGGCTGTTCGATCCGATCGACGATGTGGCCATCGGCGAGAAAGACGGCCACATCGGCGTGGGACGCGGCGACCGGGTCGTGGGTGACCATCACGATCGTCTGGTCGTAGAGGTCGACGGCCCGGCGCAACAGGCCGAGCACTTCGGATCCGGCGCGGGAGTCGAGGTTGCCGGTGGGTTCGTCGGCGAAGATCACCTCGGGACGACTCACCATTGCCCGCGCGACGGCGACCCGCTGTTGTTGGCCGCCGGAGAGTTCGCCGGGGCGGTGGCCGAGGCGGCCGGTGAGGCCCACGGTGGTGACGATCTCGTCGATCCAGGCGCCGTCGGATCGGGTCCCGGCGAGGCGGAGCGGCAAGGTGATGTTCTCTGCTGCGGTCAAGGTCGGGATCAGGTTGAAAGCCTGGAACACGAAGCCGGCGTGGCTGCGACGCACCTTGGTGAGTGCGGCGTCGGACAGGGTGCCCAGCTCGGCGTCGCCGAGGAACACGGTGCCCGACGAGAGGACGTCGAGGCCGGCGAGGCAGTGCAACAGTGTCGACTTGCCCGAGCCGGACGGCCCCATGATCGCGGTGAACGCGCCGGCCGCGATGTCGACGCTGACGTGGTCGAGCGCGGTGACGGCGGTGTCGCCGTGTCCGTAGCGCTTGGTGGCGTCGATGGCTCGTGCTGCCGGGGCTCGCTCGAGCGATCGTCGCTGGTCGAGGGTGGTGGGGAGGCTCATCGGGGATCCTTTCGGAGGGGTGGGTCGAGAATGGGTTGGGTAGGAAAAGGGAAGGGGGAAGGGGAGGAGAGAAGCTTCGAGGCGCGCGCGGTGAGACCGGTGGCGGGCGTCGTGTCGGGATCGGTTGTGGCGGGGTCGGGTCACCCGTCCCCAGGGATGGCCGGGAGGTCGCCTAGGGCGAGCGGTAGTCCACTTGTAGGTGCCCGTTGCCGGTGGCGACGTCGATCGTGTCGGTGCCGGTAGGGTCAGTGCGGACGGCGACGGTGCGTGAACCGTTGCGGGTGGTGGCGTCGACCCGGTAGGCGCCGGGCCGGTCGGGCACGTGCACTTCGAGCCATCCGTTGCCGGTGCGGGCACGAACCCGGTGGACCGGAACGGCGAATCCCAGTTCGAGATGGCCGTTGTTCGTGGAGGCGTCGACGTCGGTTGCTCGCAGGTCGCGTCCTTCGAGCGAACCGTTGCCGGCCGTTGCCCGGATCGGTCCGGAGAGGTCGACGAGCTCGATGTGCCCGTTCCCCGAGTGGGCGGTCACCGGGGCGTCACTGGCGCGAACCAGCACGGCGCCGTTGCCGGTGTGGACATCCAGTTCGACGCTGGGTGGGACGATCACGGTGTAGTCGACCGAGCACCAGCTCGAGAACCACGGACATCCGCTGTGCAACTCGAGCGTGCCGTCGACCAGCGCTTCGTCGTGGGCCGTCCGCCCGATCGAGGTACTGATGTCGGCGGTGACCGTGACCGTGTCGACGTCGGCGGCGATGACCGTGATGTCTCCCGACGCACTTTGCACGTCCAGGCGCTGGACTTCGGTGGCGTCGAAACGATGGACTTCGCTTTCCTGGCCGTGGGCGAGCAGGTTCGTCACGTTGAACGCGCCCCAGCCGACCAGGACGAGCGTCAGCAGCCCGCCGACCGAACCCCAGGCCAGCCGCCCGAACGGGCGGGTCATGACGCCTCCGAGGTGTCGAGCCAACGGAGCACGGCGAGGACGCGGCGATGACCGGTGTTGGCGGGCGGCAGGTCGAGTTTGGTGAAGATGTTGGTCACGTGCTTCTCCACGGTGCTCGCGTTCACGAGGAGAGCGGTGGCGATGCCCGTGTTGGAGCGTCCCTCGGCCATGAGGCCGAGCACGTCGCGTTCACGGGGCGAAAGAGTTGCGAGGGGATCGCGGTGGCGGCTCCGCGCCAGGAGTTGAGCGACGACTTCGGGGTCGAGTGCGGTGCCGCCCTGGCCGACCCGGGTCACGGCGGCGAGAAAGTCGGTCACGTCCGCGACCCGGTCCTTGAGCAGGTAGCCCAGGCCGTCGGTGTTCTTCGCCAACAACTCGGTCGCGTAGCGTTCTTCGACGTACTGGGACAGCACGAGGATGCCCACCTCGGGCCAGCGTGCCCTGATGGCCAGCGCTGCCCGGATGCCGTCGTCGGTGTTGGTCGGGGGCATGCGCACGTCGACGATCGCCAGCTCGGGCTGGTGACGTTCGACTGCTGTCAGGAGTGCGTCGGCGTCGCCGACCGAGGCGACGACCTCGTGGCCGGCGTCGATGAGCAGGCGGATGAGTCCGGCGCGGAGCAGGACCGAATCCTCGGCGATCAGGATGCGCATGGGAGCTCCACGAGAAGAGTGGTCGGGCCGCCGGGCGGGCTGAGCAGGTCCAGGGTGCCGCCCATCGCGGCGGCCCGTTCGGTGAGGCCGGCCAGACCGGTACCTCGGGTCCGATCAGCGCCGCCCCGGCCGTCGTCGCCGACCTCGACGATGAGCCGGTTGCCACGGCGGGCGATCGTGACGGTGGCCCGCGACGCCTCGGCGTGGCGCTCGACGTTGGTGAGTGCTTCGGAGACGACGTAGTAGGCGGCGCTCTCGACGGTTGCGGGCAGGCGATCGCCACTCTCGACCGACGAGTCGACCGACAACTCCACGGGGAAACTGCACCGGGCGACGACGGCGGAAAGGGCGGCATCGAGGCCGCGGTCCTCGAGAATCACCGGGTGGATGCCGCGCACCAGATCGCGGATCTCCCGCAGCGCCTCTTTGGATTCCTCGTGGGCTTTGACGACCAGCCGCTTGCCGATCTCGGGGTCGGTGTCGAGCCGTTCACGTGCAGCTCCCAGATCCATGGCCAGGGCCACGAGTCGCTGCTGGGCGCCGTCGTGCAGGTCACGTTCGATGCGGCGAC
>DASSYG010000357.1:0-4415 GCA_035703405.1 Acidimicrobiales bacterium
CACTGATGGCCGACCCGGCGTTGTTGCTGCTCGACGAGCCCGCAGCCGGTCTGGACCTGGCCGGACGCGAGGACCTGGTCGATCGTCTGGCAGACCTCGCCGCGGACCGCTCCGGTCCGCCGATCGTGTTGGTGACCCACCACACCGAGGAGATCCCCGGCGGGTTCACCCATGCGATGCTCCTTGCCGACGCCTCGGTGGTCGTGGCCGGCCCGATCGAAGAGGTGATCGACGAGGCGACCTTGTCGGAGACCTTCGGCCTTCCTCTGCGGTTGGAGCGCCGAGACGGACGATGGCTGAGCTGGTCGCCCCGTCGGACGGGCGGCTGATCGAGCCGGGGCTCGCCACGCCCCGGGAGCCCGTAGGCCCTGGTTGTTCTTCAATCGAGGGGATACCGCTCCTGGAGCAGCCGTCGACCCTTGCGGATCTCCTCGCGCAGGATGGGGGCCAGTACCGGCGCGAAACGGGACCCGCCATAATGCAGGTGCACGGTGAGGGTCGCGCCCCTCTCGGAGGGGACGATGTGCGCCTCGAACTGCCACGGTGCGTGCTCGCGTCCGTCGGTCTCGTCGCGTTCGTAGCGCACCAGTCGAGGGCGCTCCGCGGTCGTCCGGACCATGCGCAGACGTTTGGAGCGGGCGAAGGGACCGACGCGGCCGCGCAGCTCCACGAGCCACGACCCGCGAAGGTCTCGGTGCGGTCCGACTTCGGCGTCGACGTGGGCGACCATGCCGAGCCAGTCCGGATAATTGCCGAGGTCGGCGAGCAGGTCGTACAGGTCGTCGGGGTCGGCGCCGGTGTGGAGCTCTTCGGAAAGTTCCATGACGCCGCCGATTCTTGTCGAGCCGTGGTGGGGCGATCAACGCGCGGCGGCTCAGGCGCCGGCGGACTCGAGCAGGTCGAGCAGTTCGGCCTTGCGACGGGTGAAACTCGCCTCGGTCGTGACCGACGCCGGACGGGGGCGGGGGTCGTCGATGCGGAGGTCCCCGATGACGCGTCCCGGTCTTGGTGAGAGCACCAGTATCCGGTCCGAGAGCACGAGTGCCTCCTCGACGTCGTGGGTGACGAAGAGGACCGTGCGAGGATCGGCGTCGAGGACCTCCTGCAACCAGCGGTGCATCCGACGGCGGGTGATCGCGTCGAGCGCGCCGAAGGGTTCGTCCAGCAACAGCAGGTCCCGGTCGGTCAGAAACGTTCGGAGGAGCGCCAGACGCTGCCGCATCCCGCCGGACAGCTCGTGCGGCCAGGCGGTCTCGTAGCCGCCGAGACCGAACCGATCGAACAGGGCGTCGGCACGGGCGCGGGACACGGCCCGGTCCACCCCGGCGATGTCGGCGGCCAGGGTCGCGTTGTCCCGCGCGGTGCGCCACGGCAGGAGCCGGTCGTGCTGCGGCATGAAGCCCGCGTAACCCGGCCGCGTCGGCAACGGGACACCGTCGAGTCGGATGTCCCCTGCCGTGGCCGTGGCGACCCCGGCGATGATCCGGAGCAGCGTGCTCTTGCCGCACCCAGATGGTCCGACGATCGTGACGAACGCGCCATCGGGCACGACCAGGCTGTCGAGGGCGAGCACTTCGGTTCCGTCGAATGTGTGGCGCACCCTCTCGAGTTCGAGCACGTCGGCCTCAACCCGAACGGGGCAGAAAGCGGTTGGTGAACGCGTGCTTCACGTCAAAACCCTCGTCGACGATGTCGTGGTCCTCCAGAAACGTGACGAACCGGTCCCAGATCGCCGGGTCCTGGTGACCCCAGCGCGCCGGGTCGGTGGTGTAGTGCGTCGACAGGTAGTCCATGGAGCGCTTCACCAGACCGGGATCGAGGCCGTCGGCGGCGGCGAGCAGCGCGTCGGCGGCCTTGTCGGGGGTGGCCATCGCGTCGCGGTAGCCATGGGCGGTCGCAGTCATGAACTTCCTGACCAGTTCAGGGTCGTGTTCGATGTGGTCCTCGCTGGTGACGATGATCGGGGTGTACCAGTCGGGGATGCAATCGGTGTGATCGGCGAAGCTGATCCGGTCGAGGTCCAGACCGTCGATGTCGGCGAGCCTGATCACGTCCCACCCGTCGAAGACCCACACCGTGTCGAAATGGCCCGAGGTGAGTCCTTGGCGGTAATCCGAGTCGCCGACCTGGGTGAAGCGGACCTCGGAGGGATCGCCGCCGTCGCAGGACACCAACGCGTCGATGAGCGCCCTTTCGAAGGTGGCTCCGTATGCGCCATAGGTGTGTCCGGCGAGGTCCCGTGGTCGGGTGATCCCCGACGAGGTGAGGCTCACCAGACTCGAGGTGTTGTGTTCGATGATCGCGGCGATCGCCACCACCGGGACGCCTTCGGCACGGGCCGGGACGAGCTGTTCGGACGCGCTCACCCCGAAGTCGACGGTGCCCGCGCCGACGGCCTGGTTCGGGTCCGATGTGGCGCCGGGCTGGATGATGGAGACGTCCAATCCGGCGTCGCGGTAGTAGCCCTCGGACTCGGCGAAGTACATGCCCGCATGGTTGGTGTTGGGGGTCCAGTCCAACATGACCCGCACCTTTTGGAGGCCGCTGTCTGCACCGCCGGCATCGCCATCGCTGCGAGCGCAACCGATGACCAACAGAACGGCACACGCCGCAGCGCCGACTCCGGTGAGCAGACGAGGGATGCGATGCTTCGGTGAGGGTTTCACAGGTCGATTCCGATCATGGTGTGGTCGGTCGGACGGTCACGTCGCCACGGCATCAGGCGGCGACCGATCCATCCGACCAGGCTGAACAGGACGATGCTCACCACGGCGATGACCGCGACGCCTGCCAGCATCCGGTCGGTCCGATACGAGCGGTGTGACTGGTCGATGAAGATTCCCAGCCCCGACGTTCCGCCCACGTACTCACCGATCACGGCGTTGCCGACCGCGTAGGCAGCGGCGATCCGGATGCCGGCGATGACGCTGGCCATCGCAGCGGGACCACGCACGTGGCGCAGCACGTCCCAGCGGGACGCTCCGAAGGATTCGACGAGTTCGACGTGTTCGGGGTCGGCACCGGCGAGCCCGGCCACCGCGGCCACCGCGACCGGAAAGAAACAGATGAGCGCGACGAGCACGATCTTGGGGGTCAGTCCGTAGCCGAACCAGATCGCGACGAGTGGCGCCAGCACGATGATCGGGACCGTCTGTGACGTCACGACCACCGGCCACACGGCTCGCCGTACCGAGGGGATCAGCGAGATGACGAGGGCCAGACCGAGCCCGGCGACGGTGCCCAACACGAGCCCGACGACTGCCTCGATCGAGGTCGTGGTGGCGTGCTGCAACAACGCACTCCGGCTCTGCCAGCCTGCGGCTGCGACGGCGCTGGGTGCGGGCAGAATCCAGTCGCGGACGCCGCCGATCTGGACCCAGGCCTGCCAGATCGCCACGGCTGCGACCACCGTGGCGACCGGAGCGCCCCAACCCCGTAGCCGTCTGGTCACTGCTCGCGGTACCGATCGGTGAGACTCGTCATCGTGGCCTGGGCCTCGCCCGTCTGCTGAAAGACCTTGATGACCGACAGACAACTCGAAGCTCCGGCGGCGAGCGTGGCTTCATGGATGCGCTGCAGCAGGGGCCAGAGCTGCTCGGGGGTCCCTTCGATCGAGGTCCCACACGGCCCGACCTCGTAGGCGAGGCCCGACACTTCGATGACCTGGATCGCCGCGTGCACCCGGGCGAACGGTCCGTCGGTGGTGCCTGCCGGTTCGGGAATGCACTGGATCTCGACGATCATGGGACAGCTCCTGGTTTGTCGGCGATGAACCGGGTCACGGCTCCGGGTTCGATCACGATCAAGGTGCCCTCGTCCAGCGACACCGATGCCGCCGGATCGGCAACCACGTTGCTGATTCCCCGAGTGGCCAAGGCGTCCAGGTCCTCGCGATGGAGTCCGAACCTCATGCCTCGGGTGACGACGCCACGGGCCGTTCCCCCGATGGGGACGAGCGACACGATCTGGCCGACTCGGCTGTCGAGGGAGATCGGTCGACGGGGTGAGGCGACCTGGGCGATGGCATCGCCCAGCAGCGCGGTGACCTGGTGGCCGGCGAGGTCCGCGCTACCGAGCACGGCGATGTTGCCCAAGGCGTGGTCGAGGCGGCCACCAGCGCCGCCGACGACGAGGAGCTCGCCGATCCCGCCGGCACCACAGGGGCGCCGGCGGGCCGCGAGCTGCGCAGCCAACTCGAAGTCGGTGAAGTCCTTGTCGGCATCGAATCGATGCAGTCGGGCACCTCCAGCGGTGAGGCGATCGACCTCGGCCGCGGTGAGGCTGTCGAGATCCCCGACGAGATCGGTGACGGTGACGCCTTCGTGTCGGGCATGTCGGGCGCCGCCGTCCGCAGCGATGACGGTCGCGTCCGGTCCGACGAGTACTCCCCACCCTGGAACCGGTGGCGCGCCGTC
>DASSYG010000188.1:0-2286 GCA_035703405.1 Acidimicrobiales bacterium
TGCGGTTCGGTGCTGACTCCCGAACTCCGCGCCGAACTCCAGGGAGCTCTGCCGCAATGACACCCCCTGATGACCGCAGTAACGGCCGCCTCCGGGTCAGGCCCTATGCGATCACCGGTGGACGTACCCGTTCGAATACCGACATTCCGCTCGAGACCATCGTCGTCACCACGAAGAAGGGCGAGTCGGTCGCCGCGCGTCTCACGATGGAGCGGGCAAGAATCGTCGAGATGTGCCACGCGCCGCTGTCGGTCGCGGAGATCTCTGCATATCTGCACGTCCCCCTCGGGGTGGCACGTGTGTTGATCGGTGACATGACCGAAGAGGGGCTCGTGGAATTCAACCGTCCACGACCGGCAGGGGACCGTCCGGATCTGAAACTTCTCGAAAGGGTGCTCGATGGCCTCCAAGCCCTCTGACAACCATGGATCGAACTCGGGTGGCAGTGCCGCACCGATGCCGGTCAAGATCGTCGTCGCCGGTGGCTTCGCCGTGGGCAAGACGACGTTCGTCGGTTCGATCTCGGAGATCGATCCGCTGACGACCGAAGCGGCCATGACCCGCGTCGCCGAAGACGTCGACAACATCGGAAGCGCCGACAAGAAGACCACCACCACGGTGGCAATGGACTTCGGCCGGATCAGTCTGGGATCGGACCTGGTGCTGTACCTGTTCGGCACCCCCGGGCAAGACCGGTTCTGGTTCATGTGGGACGACCTGGTCCGCGGCGCGATCGGCGCCGTGGTGCTGGTGGACACCCGCAAGCTCGAGGAGTGTTTCCCGGCGATCGACTACTTCGAGGAGCACAAGGTGCCCTTCGTCGTCGGGGTCAACTGCTTCGAGGGCAAGGTCGCCTACGACCCGAACGAGATCCGTGAGGCCGTCGCCGTGTCTCCCGACACCCCCGTACTGTTGTGTGATGCCCGGGAGCGGGCCTCGACCAAGATGGTGCTGCTCGAGTTGGTCCAGCACGCGCTCGCGCGCGCCACTGCCGCAGCCGTCTGAGCAACGACCACCAACGCATCCGCCGGCCGCAGTTCTTCGCGAAGCACGGCCGGACACCACGCGCATCCGGTCCCGACCATGACGGGGCACGGACGAGCCAACCACTAGGGTTTTGACCTCGTACCTGGACGCCCCCGGCGCGCGGCGTCGGCTTTCGGAGAACCACCTTGAACACACCTGTAACCGACTTCGACCCTGCACCCGACTTCGACGGGGCCTGGGTATCGGTCGCCGACGTCGACGGCTGGATGTCCCACGATCAGGCACGTCGCCTCTGGGATCGGGCCGGCGAGGTCGCCGATGGGGCACAGATCGTGGAGATCGGCAGCTTTCGGGGAAGGTCGATGATCATGCTCGCCTCCTCGGCGCCCGAGGGCACCGAGATCGTCGCGATCGACCCGCACATCGGCACCGACCGTGGCCCCCAGGAGATCGTCACCACGAGCGAACTGGGACAGAGCGACAACGAGGTGTTCGTCGCCAACCTCACCCGCGCCGGGGTCATCGACCGGGTCCGCCATGTTCGCAAGCTCTCGGCCGACGCGCTGGGCGACGTCACCGGTCCGATCGATCTGCTCTACATCGACGGGGCCCATCGCTACGGTCCGGCCAGGGCCGACATGGTCGACTGGGGACGCCGGGTCACCGACGGCGGCACCCTGCTCGTGCACGATTCATGGAGTTCGATCGGGGTCACATTCGCTTTGCTGCGGACGTATCTGTTCTCGTCCGAATGGAGTTACGTGGGCCGCTCTCGCTCACTGGCGGAGTATCGGCGGGGTCCGATGAGCGCCGCGGCACGCCGCCGCAGCCAGGCCAGGCAACTACGTGAGCTGGGCTGGTTCGCCCGCAACGTGTTGATCAAGGTGCTGCTCACCGCTCGTCTGGGGCGGCTCACCAGGCTGCTCGGCCACGATGGCGAGACCTGGCCCTACTGAGTGCGAAAGGAACACCTCGCGTGAGTTCTCCAGACGGGCCGATCCGTACCCTCGTCGTTGCTCCCACCTATATCGAGGCACCGAACATCGAGCTGTTTCTCGAAACGGTGCGCCGGGTGGCGCCCGAAGCCGACATCTTGGTGGTCGACGACAATTCACCCGACGGCACCGCCGACCTCGCCGAGACCAAGGGCACCGAACTCGGGCGGGTCGAGGTACTGCGCCGACCGCACAAGGACGGACTCGGTAACGCCTACCGGGCCGGCTTCGGATGGGGACTGGACAACGGCTATGAGCGCCTGGTCCAGATCGACGTCGACTTCTCACACGATCCGGCGATCAT
>DASSYG010000223.1:0-2148 GCA_035703405.1 Acidimicrobiales bacterium
CAGCCGGTTCGGAGTGATCCGACTCGGTCGCCGCCGTGTCCCCGTCGACCGCCGGCTCGGCGACCGACGCCGCGACCATGTCGTGCAGGTTCGTTCCGCAGGTCATGCAGAACTTCGAATCGTCGGTGTTCTCGGTATCGCACTCGGGGCAACGCATGTCTTGTCTCCCGCACTCCGTGGCCAATGCTGGACTCGCGCCCAGACTCTAGTGGTGCGCCCCTCAGGATGACTTCGGAACGGTGATGACCAGATCGGAGTAGCGCGATCCCCGCGCCCTCTTGCCCGTGCGTCCCTCGCGATCGTCGTCGAGCCCACTCGATGAGGGAGTCGTCCGTCGCCAGTACATGAACGTGGACACCCCGAGGAGCAAGGCGACGAGCACCAACCCGACGACGTCGAGCCACACCTTCGGGTCGCTCGAACCCCCCTTGTGCGTGACCGCGGTCGTCGAGAGATCCTGGCGGACGACGGTCGTGGTGGTCGCCGTCGATGGTGGCGGCCCGACCAGGAGGTTCTCCGTGGTCGTCATCGGGGTGTCCCCGGCGACGTCCGGTGTGCCGGTCGACTGGTCACCCTGGTATCCCGATGCATCGCCTTCGGCCTGGTACGAACCGCCTTGGTTCCCTGACTGGTCGGTGACCGGCGGAGGATCGGTGACCGGGACGGTCACCGCACCGCTGTCGGGAGGGGTGACCGGGGTCGTGACCGACGAGTCGGGCGCCGCGGTCGACGGGGGTGAGGTGCTCGCCGGGCCCGTCGTCGGCGCCGGCGTGACCACGGTCGTCGCCGCCACCAGCGCCACGGCTGCGTCGGCGTCGGACGGACCGGCCGGCCCGAACGCCACCCACAGCACGGATCCCAGTGCGATCAGCGCGGCGGTGAGCGCGACCACGAGATGGGCGGGCGCCCTCGTCGTCGGCGGGTGGGATCCGGCTCGCATACCGGAAGCACTCTACTGTTCAGCCCTGGCTCGCTTCCTGCCAAGGAGGCTTCCGCAATGCAGAAGTGACATCCAAGGTGCACAATGTTGTGACGGGAGCCGAGCGACAAGGGAACCTGCATGGACGATGTGACCACCTGGCTCGACGATGCGGTCTTCGCGACTCCGGAGTCGCGCCGCGCCGACCCGTACCCCTTCTACGATCGGCTCCGAGCGCTCCCCGACGGCTTCGGCCGGTCGGTCGACATGGGGACGTGGCACACCGCGACGCACGCGCACGTCCGAGCCCTGCTGGTCGATCCGCGCTTCACGACCAACCCCGCCTTCGCCACGACCACGACGAGAACCGTCGGCGCGGATCCCGCGTCGTCGAGCCCGGCGCGCAACCAGCAGGACGTCCTGCTGTTCATGGATCCTCCGGACCACACCCGCATCCGTCGACTGGCCTCGATGGCGTTCACGCCACGAGCGGTCGCACGGCTCGAGGGCGACATCACCCGCATCGCCGGCGAGCTGCTCGACGAGATCGGGGTCGGGCCCGGTTCGGGCGCGTTCGATCTCGTCTCGGGCTACGCCCGGCTGCTGCCCCTCGCGGTCATCTGTCAGATGTTCGCGATCCCCGACATCGACCGGACGAGCTTTCTGCGGTGGTCCGACGACCTGGCGCACGCACTCGAGCCCATCGAGGACCCCGACGAAGTCGAAGCCACGATCGCCTCGTACCTCGAGTTCGCCGCCTACTTCACCGACCTCTCCGCGGCGCGGCGAACGGACCTCGGTGAGGACCTGCTCAGCGCGCTGCTCGTCGCCGAAGCCGACGGCGACCGCCTCTCCAACGACGAGCTCCGCTCGCTGTTCACCCTGCTGTTCATCGCGGGCCACGAGACCACCGGCAACCTCATCGGCAACGCCATGCTCGCCCTGTTGCGCAACCCGGAACAGCTCGACCTGCTCCGCGCGGAGCCCGCTCGGATTCCCGGAGCGGTCGACGAGCTCCTGCGATACGACTCCTCGGTGCAGCTGACGGCGCGCATCGCGAAGGAACCGATCGAGATCGCGGGCACCGACGTGCGCTTCGAACCCGGCGACGAGGTCATCTGCTACCTGGGCGGGGCCAACCGCGACCCGGCAGAGTTCGGGCACGACGCCCACCTGCTCGACGTGACCCGGGACGCCCGCAACCACGTGGCGTTCGGTGGCGGCATCCA
>DASSYG010000329.1:0-7191 GCA_035703405.1 Acidimicrobiales bacterium
CTCGCCCGGGCCGACAAACTGCTCGACGTGGCCGGCAAGACCCTCGGGGCGCTGCCAGTGCGGGGCCGCCAAGTCGAGCTCGCCGATGAGATCTCCGCGAAACACGACGACGTCACCAGAGCCAGCACCTACGTCGAGCTCTACGGCGCCTACACCGAATGCGAAGCCGTCTACGGTGTCGACCGCCTGTTGGGTCTGTGGGACGACCTCGACGACACCGACCGTGCCGCGTTCGCCTTCGACCCGCGGGCCATCGACTGGGACGTCTACGCCACCGAGATCCATCTGCCCTCGGTCGTCGACCATGCCCGGGTCAACACGACCGGCAAACGCAAAGACCCCGACGCCCGGGCAAAGCGATTGCGAAACCAGATCCTGTCGCCCGACCGGCAGTTCGCCGCGTTCGACCTGGAGCACACGATCCTGTCGTCGAACGTGGTCACCACCTATGCGTGGCTGGCGAGTCGTGGACTCCCCCGCGCGGAGAAGGCCCGCTTCGCCGCACGCCTGCTCGTCGACGCGCCGAGCCTGTTGCGCATGGACCGTCGAGACCGCTCAGACTTTCTCCGCAGCTTCTACCGACGCTACGAGGACGCTCCCGTCGAACAGCTCGACGTCGACGCCGTCGAACACTTCAATCAGCTCCTCATGGCCAACGCGTATCCGGCGGCGCTGCGCCGAGTCCGTGAACACCGCCGCCTCGGACACCGCACCGTGTTGATCACCGGCGCGATGGATTTCGTGGTCGCGCCCCTCGGACCGCTGTTCGACGACGTGGTGTGCACCCGCATGTCGACGACCACCGACGCCGATGGCACGCTCCGCTACACCGGACGGCTCACCGAGGTGCCGCCGACCGGCGAGAGTCGGGCCCAGGCGCTCTTCGACTACGCCGACGCCAACGGTTTCGACGTCGCCGAAGCCGTCGCGTACGCCGATGCCACCAGCGACCTGTCGATGCTCGAAGCCGTCGGGTTCCCCGTCGCGGTGAACCCCGAAGCGCGTCTCGCCGCATTGGCCCGCAAACGCGGGTGGCTGGTCGAGCACTGGGAGAAATCGTCGGGTTCCGGAGCGCCCCTGCTACCGCTCGCCCAACGTCGTGGACGGCGCGGAGACGACTTGCTCACCCGTCTGGCGGCGCGCATGGGCGAGCAACTGATCCGCGAATCCCCCGGCGACCGCAAGGGCACAGCACGGGCGGGGCGTCGATGAAGGCACTGCAGTTCTCCCGTGACGTCCCCCGTTACGCGACGGCACGCGTCACCGCGGGGATCCGCCCCGGCAGCGGTGCCACCATCGGGCCACTCGCCCTCGTCGACACCGACCCACCCGTCGCGCCGACCGACGACTGGGTCGAGTTGCGTCCCCGCCTCGCGGGCATCTGCGGCTCGGATCTCGCCACCATCGACGGGCACTCGTCGCGCTACTTCGAACCGATCGTGTCGTTTCCCTTCACGCCCGGCCACGAAGTCGTGGGCGACCTCGACGACGGCACCAGGGCCGTGCTCATACCCGTGCTCGATTGTGCGGTCCGCGGCATCGAGCCGGTGTGCGCCTCGTGTGCCGTCGGACGCACCAACCACTGTGAACGCATCGCCTTCGGCCACCTGTCCCCCGGTCTGCAGACCGGTTACTGCGCCGACACCGGTGGCGGCTGGTCGACCCGTCTGGTGGCGCACCGCAGCCAACTCGTCGGCGTCCCCGACGACCTCTCCGACGAAGCCGCGGTCATGGTCGAACCCACCGCGTGTGCCGTCCACGCGGCGCATCTGGTCGCCGAACTCGGGCCGACCCAACTCGCCGTGATCGGATCGGGAACGCTCGGGCTCTCCCTGATCGCCGCACTCCGCCACCTCGGCGCGGCGCCCGGTGGTCTGATCGCTACCGCGAAGCATCCGATCCAACGCGACCTCGCTGGCACCCTCGGCGCCGACCGCGTGATCCCGCCGTCAGAGTTGACCAGAGCCGTACGCTCGGCGTCGAGTTCGTTCCTGCTCGGAGGCAACCAACTCACCGGCGGATTCGACGTGATCGTGGACTGTGTCGGAACCGACGCCTCCATCGAACAGGCCCTCGCCGTGGTCGCACCCGGTGGCACCGTGGTGCTGGTGGGTATGCCCGGCCACGTGAGCGCGGACCTCACCACCCTGTGGCACCGGGAAACCGCGCTGCGTGGCTGTTACGCGTACACCCGCGACGACTTCACCGAAGCGATCGAACTCGTCGGTGCCGCCGGGCTCGACCGACTCGTGTCGGCGACCTATCCGCTGCGTCGTTACCGCGAGGCGATCACCCATGCCGCCAACGCCGGACGACGCGGCGCGGTGAAGGTCGCCTTCGATCTGCGTGGAGAAAAGGAACGGAACCGATGAACGTCAACTCTTTCAAGGACTCCCGCTGATGCCCCGCCCCGGTTTCGTACTCGACGTCGACCGTTCCACGCCGCCGATCCTGTTCCACAACGGCGAGAACTTCCGGCTCGAGAAGCTTCCCGCTGGCCGGTCCCGGGTGATCTACCCCGCAGAGCCCCACGAAGGCCTCGAAGACCCCGACGGCGCGATCCGCCACGCGCTCAGCCATCCGCTCGGCGACTCCGAACCGCTCGAAGCATTGTTGTTTCCCGGCATGAAGCTCACGATCGCGTTCGACGACATCTCCCTGCCACTGCCCCCCATGCGACGACCCGACGTGCGTCAACGCATCATCGAGGCGGTCCTCGACGTCGCCGCAGCCAAAGGGGTCGACGACGTCCACCTGATCGCCGCACTCGCCCTGCACCGCCGCATGACCGAAGCCGAACTTCGCCACGCCGTGGGCGACCGGGTCTTCGACGCGTTCGCTCCCCTCGGGCGGCTCTACAACCACGATGCAGAGGATCCGGACAACCTCCTCGAATTGGGCACGACGCCCGGCGGTGAAGTCGTCGAGATCAACCGCCGGGCAGCGGAGAGCGACCTGTTGGTCTACGTCAACATCAACCTGGTGTCGATGGACGGCGGTCACAAGTCGACCGCTACCGGCCTGGCCAGCTACCGCAGCATCAAACACCACCACAACGTGCGCACGATGCAGCAGTCCAAGTCGTTCATGGATCGTCACGCCTCGGAGTTGCACTCGTCGAACTGGCGGATGGGCGACGTGATCCGCGACGCGGGGGTCAAGATCTTCCAGATCGAATCAACGCTCAACAACGACACCTTCGGCACGTCCGGGCCGATGTCGGTGCTCGCCAAGCGCGAATGGGAATGGACCTTGCGCGACCGCGCCACCTTCCTGGGCATGAAGGCCGGTCTGGATCGCATGCCATCCGCCGCGGCACGCAAGATCTTCCAGTCGTGGCGGGCCCCCTACGCGGTCACCTCGGTGCATGCCGGACAGGTCGACGCCGTCCACGAGGCCACGCTCGCGCAGGTCTTCGACGAGCAGCTCGTGACTGTCGAAGGCCAGACCGACATCCTCACGATGGGCCTGCCCTATGTGGGTCCCTACAACGTGAACTCGGTGATGAACCCGATCCTGGTGATGTGTCTGGGCCTCGGGTACTTCTTCAACATGTACCGCAACAAGCCACTCGTGCGTGAGGGCGGCGTGTTGATCTGCACCCATCCCACCCCATGGGACTTCAACCCGATCCACCACCCCAGTTACATCGACTTCTTCGAACAGGTGCTCACCGAGACCCGCGACCCCGCGGAGATCGAACAGCGCTTCGAGAAGGACTTCGCCGAGGACGAGTGGTACCGGCATCTGTACCGCACCAGCTACGCGTACCACGGCGTCCACCCGTTCTACATGTGGTACTGGGGCGCACATGCGCTCCAGCACCTGGGCCGGGTGATCATCGTCGGCGGTGACCCCCGGGCCGTGCGCCGCCTCGGCTTCCGACCGGCCTCGACGCTGGATGACGCCTTCGAACTGGCCGCCGACGTCGTGGGGCCCCAGCCCACGATCACGCACTTCCACAATCCGCCCCTGATCATGGCGGACGTGCAGTGACCGGCCCGCGGGACGGCGTGAAATTCAAGGCCACACCGTGAAGGACGCGCCGGCACGCAAGCGTCCCGCGGCAGCAAGTGCGCCGCTGACCAAGGCGAAGATCCTCGTCGCGTTCGCCCGCCAGCGCCTCCCCAACCCGACCGCCGCGCTCAATCAATTCGAGTTCCCGCTGCGCGCGCCGAGCGTGCCCGGAGGCGTCGAACCGCTGCCGCCCGAGCGACGGACCGGCGCGGACTACGACACCGAGTGGGCCCGACGCCCCGCGGCACGCCTCACCCGACGGGCGATCACCGACGGACTCGTCCGACCGTTGAGCAACGCCCTCGCCGACCCCGAAGTGACCGGCCAGGACCGGCTCGACATGGTCGACGGTCCGGTGATCTTCACTGCGAACCACCACAGTCACCTCGACACGCCATTGTTGATCGGGGCATTACCGACGCGGTTCCGCCACAAGGTGTTCGCTGCCGCTGCCGCCGACTACTTCTTCGGCAACCGGGTCACCGGCGCGGCGTCGGCGCTCGTGCTCAACGCGATCCCGATGGAACGCACCCGCATCAGCCGACGCTCAGCGGACGAATCCGCCGAATTGCTGGACGACGGATGGTCGATGGTGATCTTCCCCGAAGGGGGCCGCTCCCCAGACGGCTGGGGCCGACCCTTCAAGGGCGGCGCCGCCTACCTGGCGGTGCGATGTGACGTTCCGGTCGTGCCGGTGCACATCGGAGGCACCGACCGGTTGTTCCCCAAAGGCACCAAACGCCCCAAACCCGGCAGCACCCGGGTCACCTTCGGAACGCCGCTCCTGCCCGCCGAAGGCGAGGACTCCCGACGCTTGGGCCCCCGTATCGAAGCGGCCGTGGCCGCACTGGCCGACGAAGTGGATACCGACTGGTACTCGGCGAAGCGTCGCTTCCACAGCGGCGACACGCCGAGTCTGACCGGACCCGACGCCACGTCGTGGCGTCGGACGTGGCAATTGGGTGAACGCAAGCCCCTGCACCGCGGCAAGCGCTCGAAACACCAACGCGCCTGGCCCTGACCGGCTGCGACCCGTCAGGGGACGGTCGTCGTCGCCTCCGGCGGGACGCAATGGCCGGTCACATCACGGAGGATCTGCACCACGTCGGCAGACACCTTGCCGGCATTGTCGGGCTTCTCCACCGCCCGTAGTTCGGCGGTGTTGAGCCGCCGAATCGCCGGCTGGGTGTCGGGCATCCCGTCGTAGAGCCCATCCGCGATGCACGTCGCCTGTGTCTCGGTCAGACCGTTGCGTTGCTCGAGCTTGGTGACCAGCCCGTCCCGTGAGGGCGCCGTTGCGCACCCCACGGCCGAGCTCCCGGCCAGGACCAGGCCGAGCACCAACGCGGAGAGACGCTTCGAGGTCACCGCACGAGGATACCGGACCGCACCTGGACGCCCGCCAGTACCGCGCCCAGAACCGTTCGCATCGTTCGATGTCGCGTGATGCGGCACTAGATTCCCGTGGCGGTGAACGCCGCATCCGACGACAGACCTGCCTCGATGGGCTGCCAAGACGAACAGCGACCGCCCACAAGCCTCCCGCCCGCACGGCGCACGTGGGCCGGATGGCTGTTTCTCGGCGTGTTGGCGCTGTACCTGTTCACCGCGGCGGGGCAGTTCCAGACCGTCGATGCCGCACAGGAACTCGGCGTCGCGGTGTCGCTGCGCCACGGCAACGGGGTACGGAGCGACTTTCCCGTCGGCGCCGGAGGCGGCACCACCGTGGGCCGCGACGGCCACCGTTACGCCGGCCACGACATCGGGTCGTCGCTGCTGTATCTGCCCTACACCCTCATTCCCGGCACGGCCGAGCACCGGGTGACGACGACCAGAACAGACGACAGCCAACCACGCGCTCTCGTGCCGAACCAACGGCTCTACTTCGCGGCGTCGTTCCTCGCGCCGCTCCTCGGAGCCTTGATCGTGCTGGTGTTCGCACTCCTGCTGGCCGAGTTGGGATTCGACCCGACCACCGTGGTGGTCACCGCATCGGCGCTCGCGTTCGCCACCACCGTCTGGGTGTACGCGCACGTCTCGTTCGACTCGACCGCCACCTCGCTCGCCGCGGTCGCAGCGGTGTGGTGTGCGGTGCGGTTCCTGCGTCAGGGCACACCACGGGACGCGCTGGCCACCGGTGCGTGCCTCGCCGCCGGGGTGCTCGTGCGCGTCGACACGCTCGTCATGGTCCCGTTCCTGGCGCTGCCGGTCCTGATCGGCGCGTATCGACAGTGGAAGCAGAAGGTGGCGCGCCCGATCGCGTCGATCGTCGCCGTCGCCGCACCGGTCACCGGTGCATTCGCCGCGGCACTTGTCTACAACTGGTACCGGTTCGGCTCGATCACCGACAACGGCCACACCGATGACGGGTTCTTGGCGTTCAACCCGCGCCTCGGCGAGGGACTCTTCGGTCAGATCGCGTCGCCCGGCAAGGGACTGCTGGTGTTCTCCCCGCTGTTGATCGTCGCGCTGTTCCGTTGGCGATGGTTCCTCAAGCGTCACGCCGTGATCGCCGGGTCGGTAGCCGGCGCCACGATCGCCACGCTCCTGGCCCACGCCGCCATCGTCGGGTGGGCCGGAGACCAGGCGTGGGGTGCCCGGTTCACCGTGGTGGTGGTCCCGCTCGTCGCGATCCCACTGGCCCGTGTCGTCCAGGAGATCCGCGACCACCGGATCGGCACGGCCGGGCGGGTCGCCACCGGCGCGGCTGCCGTCGTGGGCTTCGTGATCCAGGTCTCGGGCGTGTTCGTCGACTTCTTTGCCGTCGTGGTCGCCCGGCGCCTACGCGGCGAGGACACGGCGACATCGCTCACTCACGCCGCGTACGTCGACGGCCTCGGCGTGCTGTGGCGGGCCGTCACCCACGCACAGCCCTACGCGGATCTCACGCCGGCGTGGATCGCGTCGCTGCAGGTGGCGCGTCTCGATGTGTGGTGGGTGCGGGCCGCGCAGGTATCGGGCTGGAACCCGTTCACGGTGTGCATCCCCCTCGTGCTGCTCGGCCTGGCCTGCTGGGCGGGCCTGCGGCTCCGTCGCGTCGTGTTCGACCCGGCGACCCGCTGAGGACTACTCCACCAGACGGATCCCCGAAGGGGCGATCGACGCCTCCGAACGAGGCAGGTCCACGCTGAATTCGGTCAACGCGCCCGGAAACACGTGGGTCGCCAGCAGCAC
>DASSYG010000364.1:0-6031 GCA_035703405.1 Acidimicrobiales bacterium
CTGATCGAGGCGGGGGCGCCAGGCGATCGGGTCCTGGTCTATGTGGAACAGCACCTGGGCGAGGTCGACCCGGCATCGGTCGATGTGGCAGCTGTCTCGGCATTGATCGCCATGGAGGTCGGTGGCGAGCTGACCGCGACCCAGGCGAAGAAGGTGCTGGGGGTACTGCTCGATGAAGGTGGTGCTCCGGCGGACATCGCGGCAAAGCTCGGCTTCGAGGCGCTGTCCGATGACGCACTCGGCACGGCGGTCGACGAGGTGATCGCGCACCAGCCCGATGAGTGGGAACGGTTCTGCACCGGCGACGACAAGGCTCGTGGCAAGCTCACCGGCTTCTTCGTGGGCCAGGTCATGCGCGCGACCAAGGGCAACGCGGACGGCGGTGCGGTCACCCGGATGCTCGCCGAGCGGGCCGCGGCGAGGTCGGCGTCCGACTGACAACGGTTCCGTCGGTCCGGGCTCGACCGGTCCGATAGCGTGTGCGGCGAGCGAGGGGTGGGTGACTCACCGAACCCTGCACCTCCCGGCGTACGACACCGAAGGAACGAGGATCCCCGATGAAGCGTACGAACAGGTCCACCGCCCGAGCTCCGATCGTGGCGATCGTCGCGCTTGCGGCGCTGGTCGTCACCGGCTGTGGTGTATCGGCCGACACCGTGACCGAAGCGCTCCCACCTCGGACGACCGATGCCCCGGCCACGACCGAGACCCCGGCGTCGACCACGACCGAAGCGCCGACCACGACCGAAGATGCCACGACGACGTCGGAGGCGCCGACCACGACCGAACCGTCGTCCACGACCACACCGTCCACCGGTGGTGGCGGGAGTCTCCCGACCGAGGCCCGGGCCGCGTTCATGGGTGAATGTCAGTCAGGCGGCCAGTCCGAGGAGACGTGTGGCTGCATCTGGGATGCGATCGAGGGCGAACTCGATGTCGAGTCGCTCATGGAAGCCGGGTCGAGTGGTTCACTCCCGCCGGACCTCCAGCAGAAGATCGTCGACGCGACAATGGGGTGCATGTTCAGCGACGGGTGACCCGCGGCTCGGTCTCTCCGGGCCGTGACCGATCCCATATCCGAGTCGGTTGCGTATCGATATGGCTGCGTTCTACATTGCGCGGGTTCCCTTTTCATCGGAGTCCGACAATGCGCGACATGGATGAAGCAACCGTTTATCAGCGGCGGTGGCTCGCGCTCGGGGTGTTGGCGCTCAGCCTGGTCATCATCGGGATGGACAACACCATCCTCAACGTGGCGCTGCCTCATCTGTCCGAGGATCTGAACGCCTCGAACAGCCAACTCCAGTGGATCGTCGACGGGTACGTGATCGTGTTCGCGGGGCTGATCCTCACGATGGGAAGCCTCGGCGACCGTTTCGGCCGCAAAGGATTCCTGCAACTCGGCCTGGTCGTCTTCGTGGCGGGATCGATCGCCGCTGCGCTCGCCCAGACCTCCGCGATGCTGATCACCTTCAGGATGATCATGGGCGTCGGCGGCGCGATGATCATGCCGGCGACGTTGTCGTTGCTGACCAATATTTTCCATGATCCCACCGAGCGCGGCCGGGCGATCGGAGTGTGGGCCGGGGTCGCGGCGTCGGGCATCGTGTTCGGGCCGATCCTGGGTGGTGTCCTGCTGGCTCATTTCTGGTGGGGGTCGGTGTTCCTGATCAACATCCCGGTGTGTGTCGCGGCGTTGGTGTCCGGGCATTATCTGCTGCCGCGTTCGAAGGATCCGAAGTCGCCCCGGATCGATCCGATCGGTGCCCTGTTGTCGATCGTCGCGTTGGTCACCGTGCTTTGGGGACTCATCGAAGCCCCATCGTGGGGTTGGACAGCGCCGGGCATCCTCGGAGCGTTCGCCGTCGGGCTGGCGCTCATGGGCGCGTTCGTGGCCTGGGAGCTGCACAGCGATCACCCGATGCTGGAGATGAGGTTCTTCAAGAACCGACGCTTCACCGCGGCGAACGCCGGGATCACCATGGTGTTCTTCGCCATGTTCGGCTCGAGCTTCGTCATCACCCAGCAACTGCAGTTCGTGATGGGCTACAGCCCGTTGAAAGCCGGCTTGGCGATGACGCCGATCGCCGTTCCGCTACTGATCCTGGGGCCGCTGTCCGCGCGCATCGTCGAGCGCGTCGGCACCAAGGCCGTGGTCGGTTCGGGGCTGGTGCTGGCGGCGGTCGGTCTCGCCTGGATGAGCCGGCTGACCCTGGGTTCGGACTACTGGGACCTGGTGTTCCCAATGCTGGTGCTGGCGAGCGGCATGGGATTGACGATGGCCCCGGCCACCGAATCGGTCATGGGAGCGATTCCTCGTGAGAAGGCGGGGGTCGGCTCGGCGATGAACGACACGACCCGACAGGTCGGCGGCGCGCTCGGGGTGGCGGTGATCGGGTCGGTGTTGGCCTCGGTCTATCGACCGAACGTCCTCACCAACCTGCACGCCACGGTGCTGGGCACGACCGCTGCGGGCGGCGGCGCGAACGCCGGTCAGGCCCAGGCCGCGATCGACGCGATCCACCAGCAGCTCGGCGCGGCGTTCGAGGTTGCCAAACATCTACCCGGCGGTGCCGACGGCGCGCTCGGCCGATCGGTGATCCGCGCCGCGCAGTCGGCGTTCGTCGACGGATTCGGGGGAGCGTTGCTGGTCGGCGCGGCGGTGGCGCTGTTCGGTGCGGCGATCGTGTTCGCGTATCTCCCCGCCCATGGCGATGACGACGCTGCTGCGGGGATCGGCGAGGAACATGGAGAGGCGGGTGACTTGTCGAATGGCGAACCCACGGGCCTCGACCTCGGTGACCGAGGCAGCGATGGCGACGTCGTATCGTCTGGCGAGGTCGATGGTGACCCGCGTGACCCCGGCCTGTTGAAGCTGGAGCAGCCGTGAGTGTCGCCGGCGTGCCAGACCCGCCTGACCAGGCAGACCCGGCAGACCCGGACAAGGTGGTGCGTCGTCTGGGTCGTCCCCGTGACCCGGCCGCGGACGAGGCGATCATCACGGCGGTGTTCGACGTGATCGAGGCCTCCGGTTTCGCCGGGTTCAGCGTCGAGGCGGTCGCGGCTCGGGCCGGCGTGGGCAAGGCCACGATCTATCGCCGGTGGCCGACCCGGGAGGACCTGTTGGTGGCTGCCGCCGAACGGGTCATGACCGACACTCCGGTACCTGATACCGGGTCCCTCGAGAGCGACCTGGTGGTCTGGATCTGGGACCGGTACCGGGCCAAGGCGTCATCGCCGGGGTCCCGCCTGCTCGGCCACGTCATCATCGAGGCGCGGGTCGATCCCGAGTTGCAGAAGATGTTGCAGCGCTTCCATGACGACAGCCGCGCGACGTTGATCAGCGTGGTCGATCGGGCTGAGGGGCGAGGCGAGGTCGGGCCTCTCGACCGTGAGCTGTTGCTCGACCTGATCAGCGGCGCGTTGTTGCACCGGTCACTGTTCACCGGCGAGCACATCGGTCGGGCCGACGTCGAGCAGATCGTCGACGCTGCGCTCCGCGGAGTGGGCGTCGACAAGGTCGAATGATGCCGTGACGCGCGCCATCGCCCCGGTGGGGAGTCACCGGGGCGAAGCGAGGCGCGATCAGTGCTCGGTGGAGGGTGGGCCACCGGGCCCGGGCCGGCCCGGACGCCCGCCCGGTCCGAAGACGGCATCGTCGCCGCCGACGATCCTGGTCGCAGCCACCTTGGTGCCCGATACCTTTCCGGTCGCCCGGACGGTGTCGCCGACCTCGATCGCCGAGAAGTCGACCTGCGGAGTGACCTCGACGGCGGTGTCGGGGGTGGTCGTGACTCTCAGGGTTTCACCGGACGCCTTGCGGATCGTCACGGTGGAGCCGTCGACGCTCGTGACCGTGCCGAACGTGAGCCTTCCGCGGAGCGGACGACGTCCCTGGTGTGCACCATCGTGTTCGGCACCGTCCTGGGGTGGACCCGGGTTGGCTTCGGGAGGTCCGTCCGGGCCGGCTTGGCCGTCAGGGACGGGTTCGCGCTCGGTCTGGACGATACGTTTCGCCGCGACCGTGCCCACGGAGGCCTTTCCGGCCACCACGACGGTGTCGCCTTCTGCGAGATCCGAGACGGTTCCGTCGGTCAGTTCGATGACGTTGGTCGCGTCGGTGGTCGTGAGCGTGTAGGTCGTCGTCGTGCCGGGTTCGTCCCGGGCGCCGGAGCGGTCAGGACCGGTCGATTCGCCGCTCCCTTTCGATCCTCGCCGGTGGAGGTGCTTCGGGCGGGCGTCGACGGTGAGGGTCGTACCATCGATTGCGGTGACGGTTCCGATGATCCCTTTGCGCGTGACATCGGTGTCAGGCCCGCTCTGCGGGCTTGATGGATCGTTGTGAGTGGTGCTCGAGGCGACGGCCGCGGCGTCGCTCGGCGACGAGCCGGTCGTCAGGGTCAGCATCACGGCGGCGAGGACCGACGCGGCGCCGGTGAGTGCGCCGGTGATCAGCCGGCGTCTGGCTCCTGCCGATCGGCCGGGTGCCGGATCGCGATCCGGGTTCGGAGGTTGGGGGTCGAAATCGGACATGTGCACGCTCCTGTGGCGGGTCGAGTGATCGAAGCGCCGTCAGCGTGCACCGTGGATCTCAGAGAATGCTTGGGACCGGCGCAGAGATCGTCGTCAATCCCCTCTGGCGCCATTGCCGCGCCGACGCGTGCAGCGACGGTCACCGGGGCAAGCGCAGCGTGTAGCCCACACCCCGGACCGTGTGGATCAGGGGCGGATCGGTGGCGTCGACCTTGGCCCGCAGATAGCTGATGTAGGTCTCGAGCACGCTGGCGTTGCCGGCGAAGTCGTAGTCCCACACCGCGTCCAGAATCTGGCTGCGGGTGAGTACGCGGCGCGCGTTGGTGAGCAGGTGGTGAAGTAGCCGGAACTCGGTGGGGGTCAACTCGATGAAGCGTCCGTCGCGCCAAACGTCGCGGGTCTCGGTGTCGAGTTCCAGGTCGGCGAAGGCGACCTTGCCCTCACCCGGCCCGGCGCCCGAGGTGCGTCGCAGCACGGCTCTGACCCGTTCGATCAGCTCTTCGATGCTGAAGGGCTTGGTCACGTAGTCGTCGCTTCCCAGGCGCAGACCGGTGACCTTGTCCTGGGTGGTGTCCCGGGCGGTGAGAAAGATGATCGGGATGCGGGTGGCGGCGCCTTCGTCCCGCCGAAGCCGCTTGGCCACCTCGAAGCCGTCGAGATCGCCGAGCATCACGTCCAGGATCATGATCGCCGGAGCTTCTCGGACGACCGCGTCGAGTGCTTCACGCCCGGACGCGGCCCGTTCGACCTCGAAGCCGGCGTAGCCGAGCCCCATCGCGACCATCTCGGTGATGTGCTCTTCGTCGTCGACGACGAGGACGCGGGGTTTGTGGCTGTCGGACGGCTCGGACATGGGAGATCCTGGGGCGGGGCGTGATCGTCCAATACGGTACGGGACGGTGACGCTCCTCGGACGGAACGGCGGCAAGATCCCAGCGAACTCCAAGGACGCTCCCAGGCACGCGGGAGTGGCGCGGCCGAAACTGGTGGCATGGCCCTCCGAAAGATCGTGCCGTGGCCCGCACGCGCCCCAGTCCGAATGCGATTTCCGTCGATGACGCTTCGCACCCGACTGATCGCCGCGCTGGTGGCATTGTCGGCCGTGGGCCTGTGCGTGTTCGGTGTGGTGACCTTCGAGCTGTACCAACGATCATTGCTCGGACAGCTCGACGACCAGCTCGACTCACTCGCCCAGCCCCAGGCAGAGCGGCTGACCTCGCTGGTCGCCGGCGGCTGGGTAACCGACGACTGCACGATGCATGTCGTGCAGTCGGACCCGGCGGGGGCCGGCCGCGGACGCGGCCCGGGACCGGGACAGGCCCTGGATGCGTTCAGTCAGCTCTACGTGGCGGGGCGTCTGCTCGGCTGTGTCCCGGCGATCTCGACCACGGGGCGTCCCCAGCTCCCCCAGGACCTCACCACCACGGACCGGTCCGACCACCGGACCGTCGGGTCGGTCGGTGGCGGCGGACAATGGCGGGTCCTTGCGAGCCCGATC
>DASSYG010000353.1:0-5949 GCA_035703405.1 Acidimicrobiales bacterium
TTCACTGAAGAGCTGACACCAGATCTCCTCCCCCGAGAGCAGTTTCGGCAGCCACCGTTCCTGCTGTTCGGGAGTACCGGCGTGCAGCAGGGTCGGGCCGGCCCAGCCGATCCCGATCGGGTTGTTGGGCCGACGGATCCCGGCCGCACGCAGCTCGGCGTCGATGATGAGCTGGCTGATCGGGTCGGCGTCGTGGCCGTACGGCTCGGGCCAGTGCGGTGCGACGTAGCCGGCCGCGGCCAACTCGACGCCGGTCGCCGCGGGGTGCGCCGCGATCCAGGCACGGATCTCGGACCGGCGCGGGTCGTCGTCGGAAGGGAGTTCGAAGTCCATGGGATCGGGACGGTAGCTTGCCGCTCACATGAGTACCCGGTTTCCCCGACACCGGCCCGGCTCCGCCGGTGAGTTCCGATGAGCGACACGCCCGGCCTGCGTCTGGTGGCCGTCGCGGCCGACGGTCCCGGAGTCGTGACCCGAGACGGGGTCCTCATGGCGAGCATCACCGCGGCGCTCGTCGACGCCCGGCCCGGGTCGATCATCGACATCGGACGCGGCCGGTACGACGCGGCCACCGAGGTGTTTCCGCTCCACGTGCCCGAAGGGGTGACCCTGCGCGGCCCGAAGCCGCCGGATGTGCCCCGAGAGGCCCGCAAGCACCTCCCGACCCCGCAGCCGGCGGCGCTCGTCGCCAGCGGATCGGTGATCGAGGTCGTCGGCTCCGATGTGCGGATCGAACACCTGACGATGCAGTCGACCCGACCCGCTGACCAGCCCTCGATCGTGATCGGCGCGGTCGACGGTCTCACCGTCGACGCCTGCGCAACCTCGGGCACCGTCGCCCTGTCGGGTTCGAGCGACGTCGCCATCAGTTGGTCGACGATCGAACACGGCCGACTCGCGGCCCGAGAGGTCCGCGGCTTGACCATCACCGGCGGCGGTGTCACCGGTACCCAGGGTGAACGGCCGCTCGTGGAGATCGATGACAGCTCGGGGATCCGCGTCGAGGCGATGGCCCTCACCGACGGGTCCACGGGCATCTCGGTGCGACGCGCCGCCGAGGTGCTGATCGGTGGTTGCGCGGTGTTGGCCACCGGCGACGCGGTGTCGGTGGCCGACTCGAGTGGCGTCGTGGTGAACGGCAACCGCCTCCGCGGGCAGCGGGCGGTGCACCTGCGCGGCTGCACCGGTGGAGAGGTGGCAGCCAATGGCGTCGAACGCGCCGACATCGCCTTCGCGCTCGTGGGCTGTACCGGCATCGACATTGGTGCCAACCACATCCGCGAAGCCCGGGTCGCCGTTTCGTCCACCGATTGACCGTCCATCGATCGACGGCCCGACCGGTCGTCGTCGGCCGAATCCGGCACGGCGCCTACACTCGTGCCGCACACTCGAGCGACCGACGCCCGCCGCGGAGCGCTCGCCGGCACACGGCAACACGACACAGCACCGCAACGCAACGTAAGGCAAGGGGACCCCATGACCGGTTGGAATTTCGCAGATGTCTGGGAACTCGTCGTCGCCCAGATCCCCGACGCTCCCGCGCAGATCCATGGCGACCGGCGCATCACCTGGTCAGAGTTCGACCGGCGCGCCGACGGGGTCGCCCGGTACCTGCTCGACGCCGGCGTGGTCGAGCAGGACAAGGTCGCGCAGTACCTCTACAACTGTCCCGAGTACCTCGAATCGGTGTACGCCGCGTTCAAGGCCGGCCTCGTGCCGATCAACACCAACTACCGCTACACCGATTCAGAACTCGTGTACCTGTGGGACAACGCCGACACCGTCGCCGTGGTCTTCCACGCCGTGTTCACCGAGACGATCGAGCGGATCCGTGACCAGCTCCCTCGGATCGTCACCTGGCTCTGGGTCGACGACGGCTCTGGCGCCTGCCCCGATTGGGCGACGCCATATGAGGACGCCGCGGCCACCGAACCCGGCGAGCGGCCGGTCGAGGGACCCTGGGGGCGCAGCGGCGACCACCTGTCGATGATCTACACCGGCGGCACCACGGGCATGCCCAAAGGGGTCATGTGGCGCCAGCACGACCTGTTCTGCAACCTCGTCGGCAACTTCATGCCCGACGCACGTGAGCGCGTCGATCCCGAACTCATCACCGCCCAGGTGGCCGGCCCCGGGCCGATCGGCATGCCGGCGTGCCCGCTCATGCACGGCACCGGCCAGTACACCCAGCTCATCGTCATGAGTCTCGGCGGATCGGTCGTGACTCTCGAAGGGCGCAAGCTCGACGTGATCGAACTCCTCGATACCGTCGAGCGGGAGAAGGTGCAACAGATTGCGCTGGTCGGCGACGCGTTCACCAAGCCGATCCTGGCCGCGCTCGACGCGGAACCCGACCGGTGGGATCTGTCGAATCTGTTCCTGATCGCGTCGTCGGGTGTGATGTGGAGCGAAGAGTCCAAGAAACGCCTGCTCGCCTATCAGCCGGGCATGATCCTGGTCGATGCGTTCTCGTCGTCCGAGGCGATCGGCATGGGTCAGTCGACCTCGACCGCCGGTGGCACGTCGAACACCGCGAAGTTCGTGCTCGGCGACAACGCCAGGGTGCTCAACGACGCGAACAAAGACGTCGAACCAGGCTCGGGTGAGACCGGACGCGTGGCCCTCAAGGGCTACGTGCCCGTCGGCTATTACAAGGACGAAGAAAAGACGGCTCGCACTTTCCTCGAGATCGACGGGCAGCGCTATGTGATCCCCGGCGACTATGCCCGCGTCGAGGCCGACGGGTCGCTCACCCTGCTGGGCCGGGGGTCGGTCGTGATCAACACCGGTGGTGAGAAGGTGTTTCCCGAAGAGGTCGAAGAAGCCCTCAAGACCCACCCGAGTGTCGCGGATGCCGTCGCGGTCGGCGTGCCCGACGACAAGTTCGGTGAGGCGGTCGTCGCGGTGGTCGAACCCGCCGACCCCGCCGCGGGGCTCGACGAGGCCGTGTTGATCGCCCACGTCAAGGAACGCCTCGCCGCCTACAAGGCCCCCAAGCAGATCCTGCCCATCGACACGATCGGTCGGGCGCCGAACGCGAAGGTCGACTACAAGCGCCTCAAGGCGTTCGCCCGGGAGACCATCGGCGTCTGAACCCGCCTCGCTCGCTGCCTCGTTTCAACGGGTGGCGAAGATGATCACGAACGCCGATGCGTTGGTGATCGCGTGCGCGACGATGCCGGTGCCGAGCGTGCGTCGTCGCAGCACGACGAAACCGAAGATGATCCCGAACGCACTGTTCGCGGTGATCAGCACCACGTTGTAGTAACCCAGGCCGGGCGCGAAGTGATAGCAGCCGAACAGCACGCCCTGGATGACGGCCGCGACCGGGCCACTGAAACGCGTGAGCAGTCCCCGCAGAAGGACGCCCCGGAAGAGCAGTTCCTCGACGAGCGGGGCCACGACAACCCCGACGACCACCAGCGTGATCAGCACCGAGGTGGGCTGGTCACGCATCAGGTTCGAGTAGCGCTCACTGCTGTGGCGGAGGACCGGCACGGCGATCAACGGCAAGGTGACGGCGAGCTGCGCCGCCCGACCTGCGAAGAACAGGATCGGCCCCCAGCCGATGTCGGACCACTGAAAGCGGAACCCCAGATCATGTCGCAGTGAGCCGGTGCCGTAACGACGCACGACGAAGTGCACGGTGAAGGCCACGCCGCCGTAGACGACGACGTAGAACCCCCACTGCAACACCTGAAAAGCAACAAGGGTGTCGACGAAGCGGACGAGTTGCCCGTTGATCACCCGGCCGCCCGCCACGAAGGCGACCATCATCACGAGCGCCACCCAGAATGCCGGCGCCCGGAGGGCATGGAGAGGTTCCCGAGGTGGCGGTGGAATTGGCGCGTACTCCCAGCGGGCCTGGGTGGTCCACTGCGATCCGTCCCAGTAACGCAGCGAACCAGCCCACCACGGGTCGGGATACCAACCCGGCGGGGTCAGCGTCGGCCGCGAAGGTGGTTCCGGTGGCGCGGGTGGCGGCGGAGCCGGGGCCGGACGACTGGTCACTCTGGGGAGTCTGCCACGGGTCTCTTCAGCCAGCGACGGGGCCGAGCGCCGCGAAGCCCTCGCGGGCCGCGGCGTCGGCAAGGCGTCCGTCGAACACCCAGAACCGATTGCACGACGGGTCGATCTCGCGCACGGCGAGGGCCGTGGCGAGTTGGACCGCGTCGCCCGCCCGGAGCGCGTGAATCCCACAGAGCCTGGTGGCGTCATCGCACATCTGGGTCGTGAGGGGTGCCTCGAGCACCTCGGCACCATGCGCAAATCGTTGCGCCGCGAGCTGGACCCGAACGCCGGTCACCAGTCGCCGCGCCCGCTGCGAACTCAATTCGCCCGCTTGCGACTTGCGCCAGAGCGCGGATGCTGTTTCGACGCGAGTCAACACCGACACGGCGAATGGTCCCGGTTCGGCACGGACACGATCGGTCCCGTCCTCATCCGAGAAAAGTTTCACGACGGCCGACGCGTCGGCGAACGCCGTCATTTCCCTCGACCTGCCGACACGTAGTCGCTCAGAGGAATCCCTGTGCCGGCTGCGCGCATCGCGTCGTCGAGCTCATCCGCCGTCGGGGTCGGTCCTTCGGGCGGCGGTGACTGCGCCAGCAATCCAGCCGCGGCGAGCCGCTCGCGGAGGCGTTCGGCCTCGCTGCCGGCTGCCTCGGGATCGGTGGCCGTGTCGATGACGAAGGAGATGTAGCCGTTCAGACTCGTGTTGAGTTCCCTGGCTCGCCGCTTGGCTCGCTCGACCAGTTCCTCGTCGGCTCTCCAGCTCACCTGGGTCGTCATGCTGTCATGCTAGCAAGCACGCTGTCATATGGTGCCGACCAAGCGAGCCGGACCGTACGAGCGCGTTACGCAGCGAGGCTCACCTGGTCGATCAGGGCCCCGCCACCCGTCGCGTCGAAGGTGAGTAGCACGGTCACCGCCGAGGCCGGTGCGGTGACCAGTGTCGACCACTCCGACAACCCGGAACCCGGTGCGGTGATGCTCCCGTCGAAGCTGCCCACTTCTGTGTCGCCGCTGTCACGAAAGCTCATCGACCAGTCGAGGTCGCCCTGTACCCGAGCCGCAAACTGATACTGAGTGGCGCCGATGACCTCGCTGACCCGCTGGGAGAGCGTGGCACCGATACTCAGCAACGCCAATTGGTCGCCGCTTTGTGGAGTCGGCACCAGCCCGACATCTGCGTAGGGCACGACTCCGCTCTCGACGAGCAGCCGCACGGTCGATTCCTTCTGGATGTTGTAGTCGGCCAGCGTGCGGCCGTCGCTGAGAATGCTCCCGGCAAAGACAAGGACCTGGGAAAGGGTCGGTACGTCGGTCGTGTCCTGGATCTTCTGCTTGACGTTCTCGATCGTGTCCGAGCTCTCCACTTCGAGCGTGATGGTGCTGTCATTCCGGCGTTGTACGAAGATCTGCATGGCTCAGCCAATCGTCCAGGAGGGTACGGATGCACCCGGCTGGCCGTCCTCGAAGGATGGATTCACGACGAGGTTGACCGGCGGCCCGGGTGTCGTCGGGGTCGTCGTGCCGGCACTCGCAGCGGCTGCGACACTCGGTAGGGCGATCACCGCGACCCCAGCGGCCGCCGCGGCCGCGCCAGCCTGCAACGCCCGTCGCCGGGTCCATCCGTCGGCCTGTATGACGTCAAGGTCGACCAACGCGGCCAGCGCGGTTGGCGACCCGGTACACACGGCTCCGGGTCCGGGTCCGGCCTGGACCGATTCGAACGTATCGGCCAACTCGTCGGTCAGATGCAGGATCTGCTCGGCGTCTGGCACGAGCACCAGGTACCCGTCATCGATGCGTTCGACGTGTAGTCCGGTCGTCCACTGGTACGGCATGGTCCTCCATCCCCACTCCGGCCGGGCATTCCGGTCGGATCGCCGAAAACTACACGACGAAGTCACCCTGGGCCGATCCCGGGACTCGCTGTCACAGTGG
>DASSYG010000081.1:0-2629 GCA_035703405.1 Acidimicrobiales bacterium
GACCACCTCGACGGTCACGGAGAACTCCACGTCTGCGTGGAGTTTCGCGTGGACTTCGTGCACGCCGGTGGTACGGATCGGCTCATCGGATCCCAGGTCGTGCGGATCGAGCTCGAGACCGGTCTGTTCGGTGATCGCCGCCACCACCTCGACGGGGGTGACCGAACCGAACAGACGCTCGCCCGAACTGGTCTTCGCCGAGACCGTGATGGTCCGACCGACGAGGGTCTTGGCGACGTCTTCGGCGGCGGAGCGGGCCGAGGCGTCCGCGACCTCGCGCTTGCGGCGCATCGCGTCCGCCTGCGCGTGGACCCCCGAGGTCGCCTTGAACGCCCAACCCTTGGGGATCAGGTAGTTCCGGGCATAGCCGTCTGCCACGGTGACCAGGTCACCCCGGCGGCCGACGCCACGCACGTCGTTGCGGAGAATGAGATCCATGATCAGTCCTCACCCTCACCACTGTTGACGTCGGAACCCGCGTCCCCATCGAGGGTCAGGGTCACCGGCTCGTCGGTGATGACCTCGTCATCGGCCTGGCCTTCCTCGGTGCCTGGAGGCGGAGCCGAGGGAGTCGGGGGCGGGCCGTCGGCACGCTGGGAACGTTCCGAACGCTCCCCCCGGTTCGATCGCTGCTGGGTGACGCGGCTCGCATAGGGCAACAGCGCCATCTCGCGCGCGTTCTTGATCGCCATGGCGATCGCCGCCTGCTGCTGCGAATCGTTCCCGGTCACCCGGCGCGCCCGGATCTTGGACCGATCCGAGGTGAACCGACGCAGCAACTCGACATCCTTGTAGTCGATGTACTCGACCTTCTCGGAGGTGAGAATGCTGACCTTCTTCTTGGCGCGCCGGGAATTGTCCTTGTTCTTGCCGCGCAACTTCGCGTTCTTGCCTGCCATGTCAGAACGGCTCCTCGTCTGTGCTCCAACCCGAACCGGATGGTTCGTTCTGCTGTCCACCACCGCCACCACCGGATGAGGCGGGGGCGCCTCCATCACGCTTCTCGTTCTTGGAGATCTGCGCGGTCGCCCAACGCAGGCTCGGGGCCACGTCGTCGGCGACGATCTCGACCTTGGAGCGCTTGTCGCCCTGGTCGGTCTGCCACGAACGCTGTTCGAGCCGGCCGGTGACCACGACCCGGGCACCACGCCCGAGTGATTCGGACACGTTCTCGGCGAGCTGCGCCCAGCACTTGATGTCGAAGAAGGAGGTCTGTTCCTCCCACTCGTTGTTCGAGCGGTTCTGCCAACGTCGGTTGACGGCGATGCCGAACGATGCGACGGCTTGACCCGACGGAGTGAAGCGCAGTTCGGGGTCGCGGGTGATGTTCCCGACGACGGTGACGGTGTTGTCCTGTGCCATGAGGGTTCTCCTCTACTGCCCGGCCGTGGCCGGGATTGCACCCGAATCTTCGAAGAGTCCTCGACGGACGGCTTCGTGATCGGGCAGCCGGATGAGTTTGTGGCGGATGACTTCGTCCGCGATTCTCAAGCTGCGTTCCAGCTCATCGAGTGCCCCGCCCTCGGCGAGGAGCTCGAGCACCAGGTAGTAACCCTCGGTTGCATGGTTGATCTCGTACGCGAAGCGACGCTTGCCCCATTTGTCGGTCGAAGCAACGGTGCCCCCGGCCTCGGTGACCTGCTCGGTCACCCGGTTCACCAGGTGGGATGCTTCGGACTCGGACAGCTCGCCGTCCGCGATGATCATGATTTCGTAGGCCCGCATGGTGTGCGGCTCCTCCCTGTGGACCCGCTCGTCGGCGGGGCCCCGCGATCTGCGGAGCAGGGTTTGCATTGACCGGTCGAGACTAGACGGTGCCTGGGCTGGATTCCACATCGCCGACCAGCGTCGCGCCGGGGTGTGACATTTTGAGATCGACCTGCCCGGCCGAGCCCGACGTGGCAGGATCACGGCCGTGCCGGTGCGTCTCATCGACCATGTCCAGCTCGCCATGCCTCCCGGCGGCGAGCACGCGGCCCGCGGTTTCTACACCGGACTGCTCGGGCTGCCCGAGCGTCCCAAGCCGGCGCATCTCACGTCCCGGGGCGGCTGCTGGTTCGAGACGACGACCGTCAAGATCCATCTCGGGGTCGAGTCAGACTTCCGCCCGGCGCGCAAGGCTCACCCGGCCTTCCTCGTCGAGAACCTCGGAGAACTCGTCGACCGGCTCCGTGCGGCCCGGGTCGCTCTCGTCGACGACGAACCCTTGGAGGGCTACGACCGGGTGTACGCCTACGACCCGTTCGGTAATCGGTTGGAGCTGCTCGAACCGACGACGACCTGAGACGGCAGGTCGCTCAGCCGACCTCGGCGTGACCGTACAAGCCGAGCGATTCGGCCACTTCGGAGGCGAGGTGGTAGCTCTCCGAATCGTCGGGGAATGCCCCGGAGCGCACATCTGCGCCGAACCGGCCGAGCGCGCCGACCGAATCGGCCTTCACCGACGCGTAGCGGCGCACGAACTTGGGCGCGATCCGGTCCTCGATGCCCAGTACGTCGTGGTACACCAGCACCTGGCCGTCGCAATGGACCCCGGCGCCGATCCCGATCGTGGGAACGTCCAGCGCGTCGGTGACCACCTCGGCCACCTCGGTGGGTACCCCTTCCAACACGATGGCGAAACACCCCG
>DASSYG010000229.1:0-3588 GCA_035703405.1 Acidimicrobiales bacterium
GAGCTGCGGCGCGGTGAACAGGACGGAGGGCAGCCCGGTGTAGTCGACCTGTTCGTGGTGGCCGAGGGCGTTGCGGGCTGCGATCTTCCCGGCCATCGCGGCGACGTACACGTACTGGGGCACGTCGGTGACGTCGCCGGCGGCGAACACGACCGGGTTCGTGGTCCGCTGCTGCTCGTCGACGATGATGAAGCCGCGGTCGTCGGTCGCGACGCCCGCCGCGGCGAGGTCGAGCCCGTTGGCGCGTGGTGTGCGTCCGGTGGCGATGAGGACGCGTTCTCCGGTGACCGCCTTGCCGGTGCGGGTGCGCACCCGCACCACGCCGTCGTCCTGGATGATCGTGGCGGCGCGGTCGCCTACGACGGTGATTCCCTCGGAGAGGAAGGCCTTGCGGAGTTCGGAGGAGAGTTCGGGCTCGGCGTGCGGGGCGAGCCGGCCAATGATGGTGACGGCCACGCCGAGGCGGGCGAAGAGCTGGGCTTGTTCGAGGCCGACGAAGCCGCCGCCGATCACTACGAGCGAGGCGGGCAACTCGGTGAGTTCCATTGCCGTGGTCGAGGTGAGGTAGTCGACGTGCTCAAGCCCGGGGATGGCCGGGACGTGCGGTTCGGCGCCGATGGCGACGAGATACGACCTGGCACGAACCGGTCGTTCGTCGATGAGGAGGGTTGCCGGGTCGGTGAATGTGGCGGCGCCGGGGAGGATGTCGAACCCGTAGGCGGCGGCGATGTCGGCGTACTTGGTCTGGCGGAGCATGCCGACGAGGTCATCCTTCTGCCGCACGAGGGCGCCGAGGTCGACAGTGCCGGCGGACGTGGGGGCGCCGGGGAACGGGTTCGCGAGGGCGGCGTGGCGGGTGTGCGCGGCGGCGAGGAGCGTCTTCGAGGGCACACAGCCGACGTTCACGCAGGTACCGCCGAGGGTGCCGCGTTCGATGGCGACCACGCTGGCCCCTTCGAGTCGGGCGTGGATCGCGGCGGACATCGCCGCCCCGCCCGTGCCGATCACCGCAAGATCGAACTCGCTGTGCTGCGTCATGATGCCTCCTCGGGTGAACCGGGCCGCTTGCGCGGTCACATCCGTCAGAATGGACCTTCAAGCATGCTTGAAGGTCAAGCCCGTTGGTGGAGGTGTCACAATGCGGATCGGAGAGCTCGCGGAGAAGGCGAGGACGAGGCCGTCGACGCTGCGGTACTACGAGGAGCGCGGACTGCTGCCGCCGCCGGAGCGCACACCGGCCGGGTACCGCAGCTATGGCGACGAGACGGTGCAACGGCTCGCGTTCATCGGCCGGGCCCGCGCGGCGGGCCTCACCCTTGCGCAGGCCGCGGAGATCCTCGATGTTCGCGACGCGGGCCGTTCGCCGTGCGCGCATGTGCGGGACCTCCTTGACCGCCGACTCGTGGAGATCGACGAGCAGCTCGAGCAGCTGCACGCCCTGCGAGGGAGCATTGCCGAGCTTCGAGCGCACGCGGCCGCTACGGCGTCCGAAGCCTGCACACCGGAGTCCATCTGCCGCTACCTCTGAATGGCTTTCGGATCGCTACTGCCGCTGACGGGTGTGGTTGAGGCGATAGGAGGTGGTGCCGGTTTCGATGATGGTGCCGTTGAACGTGAGCCGGTCCACGATCGCCGCGCACAGGCGCGGGTCGGTGAAGGTCTTCGTCCAAGCGCTGAATGACTCGTTGGATGCAATCGCGACGGAGTTCTTCTCTTCGCGCTCGGTGAGGACCTGGAACAGGAGTTCCGCGCCGCGCCGGTCGAGTTCCATGTAGCCGAGCTCGTCGATCAGGAGCAGGTCGACGCGGCCGTACCGGTTGATGGTACGGGTGAGCTGTTTCTCGTCGGCGGCTTCGACGAGCTCGTTCACGAGCTTCGTGGCGAGGGTGTATCGGACGCGGAAGCCTTTCTCAGCTGCGGCGGTGCCCAGGCCGATGAGCAGGTGCGACTTCCCGGTGCCGGAGTCCCCGATCAAGCAGAGCGGGTCGCCGCGGCGGATCCAGTCCCCGTTCGCGAGGGTATGGATCGTCGCCGGGTTGATGTTCGGATTCGCGTCGTAGTCGAAGTCGCCGAGCCATTTGTTCCTCGGGAACCCGGCTGCGGACACGCGGCGGACCACGGACCTTCGGTCCCGGTCGTCGCACTCGGCGAGGAGGAGTTCGGCGAGGAAGCCTTGGTAGGTCAGCTGCTCGCGTTCCGCGGCCGTGATCGCTTCGTGCATCACCGCCCGCATGGTGGGTAGGCGGAGCCTGCGGCAGGCTTGGTCAACGGCGGCCGCGGCGGCTTCTTCGGTCAGCCCGCGCTGTCGACGCAGGGTCGTGGTGACGTTGGTGGGAGTGGTCATGTTCCGGTGATTCCTTCTCTCTTATCGGTGACCGGCGGTTCCGGTTCGGGACGTCGGCTGAGGAGTTCGTCGTAGTGGGCGACGGATGGCAGCGGCCGCCGGTCGGCTGGGAGTCCGGCGATCACCGCGGCCGGATCCGCGAGGCGACGCTGGGTGAGGCTGAAAACTCGCTGCACATCACGTCGCGGTTGTTCAACGCGATGACGGTCTGACTCGGGCCCGGCCGCGTGCAGGCGGGCTTCGACCGCGACGACGTCGGCAGACACCGCCCCGACCGTGAGCGCGGCACGGATCCCTGCGATCACGTCAACGGTTCGCATGGTCCTGTGGAGCAGGAGCACGTCGATCAGCGCCCTTGTGCCGGCGCTGTCGCCGTCGACCTTCCGCGCTTGCTGCCAGAACGCGTCATGCGTTGTCGTGAACACGCCGGCTTCGCGTGCACGGGCCAGCGCGGTGGACCCGGGCAACGCGCCGGGCTTGCGCCTGAGGACCTCGAGGTAGTGGTCAAGGTTGATCGACTCCCCGCCGCGGGCCACGACCCGCTCGTGCCGAGCGACCTCGGCGTGGCCATCGAACACCACAAGTTCAGACGCCCGCAACGAGACGCGCACCTTTCGCCCGATCAGACGGGCGGGCACGGAGTACCTCGCCATCCGCACGGTGATCAGGCTCGAACGGTCTACCCGCGGGTAGAGCACCAGGCCAGGGTCGAACAGCTCGCCTGGCAATGACGCAAGGCGTGCTTGTTCGTCGGTGAAGTCTTGCCCGACAGTGCGGATCCGGGTGTTGATACGCCGCTCGTTGTCGCGCGCGTCCCACCGGCGGATCTGCTCGTTCAACTCGGCGAGCGAGTCGATGACCGGCATCGGAGAAAGCCAGGTGCGACGAAACCGACCGACTTCGCCTTCGACGCCGCCCTTCTCATGGGCGCCATCGATCCCGGGCTGGCAGTAGAACGAGTCGAACCCGTAATGCGAGCGGAACAGCACCCACCGGTCGTTCTCTATCCGACTACGGCCCTTCCCGTACAGCACCGTCTGCACCGCGGCCGTGAGGTTGTCATATCGGATGTGCAGGGTCGGGATCCCACCGATCTCGTCGAACGCGTCGATGTGTCCCTCGAGGAACGCTTCCTGCGATTGCGTCGAGTACACCCGGTGCACCGCCTTCCCCGAGTGCGAGAGCCGGAACGTGAACATGTGGCACTTCGTCTTCACCCCGGCCAGGATCACCCAGACCTCGCC
>DASSYG010000316.1:0-2371 GCA_035703405.1 Acidimicrobiales bacterium
AGGTCGACCCGAACTTCGACCTCGACTTCCATCTGCGCTGGGTCAGCGGCGGCAGCGGCCACACGATGCGCGACGTACTCGACTACGCGCAGCCGATCGCGATGCAGAGCTTCGACCGGGCCCGCCCGCAATGGGAGATCCACGTCGTCGAGGGGTTGGATGACGGCGGCGCGGCGATGATCGTGAAGATCCACCATGCCATCACCGACGGCGTCGGCGCGGTGGCGATGGCGATGATCTTGTTCGAGCTCGCCCGTGAACCGGCCCACGAGACGCCACTGCCGCCGGAACCCGAGCCCGACGTGATGGGTCCCTTCGAGCGCCTGGTCGACGGGATTCGCCACGAGATCGACCGGGAGCGCGAGGCTGGGCACCTGGTCGCCGGTGGCGTCTCCGCGGCGGTCACCGCGCTGTTGCGCGACCCGGGCACGGCGTTGCGCCAGGGCGGAGCGGTCGCCGCGTCGGCAGGGCGCCTGATCGCGCCGGCAACCCGACCGAAGTCGGCCGTCATGACCGAACGATCGCTGAAGATGCACTTCGACACGCTCCGAGTCCCGCTCGACCTCGCGAAAGCTGCGGCCCGGATGGCCGGCGGTCGATTGAACGACGCGTTCGTGGCGGCCACCACGGCCGGGTTGCGTCGCTACCACGAAGCCCATGGGGCGTCGACGGGGACACTCCGGATGGCGATGCCGATCAACGTCCGCCACGACGATGATGGTGCGGCCGGGGGCAACCATTTCGTGCCTGCCCGCTTCGACGTGCCCCTGGTGATCGACGATCCCGTCGAGCGCATGCGCTCGGTCCACGAACTCGTCGCCGAGCAGCGCGCCGAACCAGCACTCGATCTGGTCGACCCGATGGCCGGGGTACTCAACCGTCTGCCCCGTAGCGTCACCACCGAGGTGTTCGGCTCGGTGCTCCGTGGGGTCGACGTGGTCACCTCGAACGTCCCCGGCGCACCGATCGAGCTGTTCTCGGCCGGGGCGAAGGTCACCGACATGTTCGCCTTCGCGCCATTGGCGGGTGCGGCGATCAACATCACCCTGTTGAGCTACGTCGACCGTTGCTATGTCGCGGTCAACTCGGATCGCGCGGCGGTGGTCGACCCGGAGCGGCTCATCGACTGCCTGCGCCAGGGCTGGGACGAGATCCTCGCCGTCGCCGACGATTCGCCGATTGCGATCGCGACCTGATCCGCTCGTCTCTGCGGTGCCCGGTTCAGGTGTGGCCGAGGGAACCGTAGACAACCGGGGTCACACCGAGGTAGCCGTCACACACCGTCACCCCGAGTGCTCCAGACCCGGCGAGTTCATTCGGTTCCGATCCCGGGAGTGCGAGGCTGGCGAACGACGAGTACGGACAGGTGTTGGTTGTTGCGCCAGTTCTCGTGTGGAGCTCGAAGCTCGCTTGGTCGGCACGGTGAGGGTGCAGCGTGATCGTGGTGACCGAGATCGCGGTCGACCGTGGCGGCATCTTCACGGCGCCGAGGCTATCGCGATGCGATGGCATCAGCCGCCGGAGACCTCGATGTCGGCGCCCACGGGCGGGGTCGGGTCGTCGACGAGGTCGTACCAGCCGTCGGGCAGGCGGACCGGGTGCGGGCCGGAGGTGTGGCCACGGGGCGTGCGACGGGCGTCATCGGGAAGTGTCACGTCACCGTGGGCGTCGACGAGCGCATCGAGCGTCGTATCCAGTTCGGCGAGGGTCGACACCGAGGTGATGGCGCGGCGCGCCGCCCCGCCCAGCGCGTAGCCTTTCAGATACCACGCAGCGTGCCGGCGAAAGTGGCGCAGGTCGTCGAATCCCTGGTCTTCGACGAGCAGGTGCGCGTGACGCCGGATGAACCCGGTCTGTTCCACCAGACCCGGTGGCCCGGGCACGGGGAGCCCGGCGAACGCCGCGGCAAGATCCCGGAACAACCACGGGCGGCCCAGACAGCCCCGGCCGATCACCACACCGTCGCACCCGGTCGAAGCCATCATTGCCAACGCGTCTCCGGCCTCCCACACATCGCCATTTCCCAACACCGGGATCGAGGTGACCGCAGCCTTCAACGTGGCGATCGCTTCCCAGTCGGCATGGCCCGCGTAGTGCTCCTCGGCGGTGCGGGCGTGCAGGGCGATCGCCGCGCAGCCCGCCTCGGCAGCGATCCGTCCGGTGTCGAGGTACGTGAGGTGGTCGTCGTCGGTGCCCTTACGGAACTTCACGGTCACCGGTACCGCACCGGCCGCCTCGACGGTGGCAGAGATGATGTCGGCGAGCAGGCGACGTCGCACCGGGAGCGCCGCGCCGCCGCCGTTGCGGGTCACCTTGGCCGCGGGGCACCCGAAGTTGAGGTCGAGATGGTCGACCCCCAGCTCGTCGACCG
>DASSYG010000318.1:0-11608 GCA_035703405.1 Acidimicrobiales bacterium
ATTGGGAATGCCGACCCGGTCGGCGACGGCACGCTTGGCGAGTGCCACGTAGATGTTGCCCGGTCCGACGATCACGTCGACCGGGCGGATCGACTCGGTGCCGTAGGCGACCGCCGCGATCGCCTGGGCACCGCCCACCGAGACCACCTCGTCGACACCGGCGATCGCACACGCGGCCAGTGTGACGTCGGGAACCTTGCCGTCGGCCTGAGGCGGCACACACACCACGACCCGTTCCACCCCGGCCACGCGGGCGGGAATCGCGGTGTGCAACACCGTGCTCGGGTACACCGCCAGTCCGCCCGGCACATAGCAGGCGGCAGCCACGACCGGCCGGAAGACCGTGTCGACCGCCAAGCCGGTGTCGTCGACGAACGCGGCCGCGTGGGCGGTCTCGGCGAACTGGTGCTCGTGGAATGCCCGAACCCGATCGGCGGCAACCTGAAGCGCCGCACGCAATTCCGGATCGATCCGATCCGGCGCGGTCGCGACGTCGGCTGCGGACACGACCACGTCGTCGAGGCGGACTCCGTCGAAGCGTTCGGTGAACGTCCGCAACGCAGTGTCGCCGTGGGCTGCGACCTCGGCGATGATGTCGGCCACGACCTCGACCGGGCCGGCGCCACCGGCGGTGGGCGCGGGCAGCCGTTCGGCCACATCGCCGGTGAAACCACGGACGTCGAGTCGCTGGAGCACGACCCGCAACGCTACCGCCGACGCCCTCCGGGGCTCCGAACCCATTTCGCCGCCCCGACTCGTGACCCATGACGTCTCCTAGACTCGCCCGGCCATGAGTACTCACCGACCCGCCCCGACCGGGGCGATCGCCCCCGCCTACACGGGCCGATTGAGTACCGACCCGCTTCCCCGTCTCCGACTGCCCGACACCGCTACACGGTGTTCGACATCTCCCACGAACTGCGCGCGATGGGCTGGCAGGTACCAGCCTACTCGATGCCGGCCGACGCGGAGACGGTCGACGTGCTCCGGGTGGTGGTGCGCGAAGGCTTCAGCCGGGATCTCGCCGCGAACCTCATAAAGGACTGACCCCAGACTCACTGACCCCAGGCTCACTGCCTCCAGGGTCATCGACTCCAGGGCTCACCGATCCGAGACCCGCTGATCCAGGGCACACTGGCGTACCGCACACCGACCCAAGTCACCGAGGCGACCATCATGTCAACACCCGACCCCGAGCTCTCCGCCATCGCCACCAATCTGGACGAGTTGCGTCGTCGGATCGAGGCGATGGCCCGTGAGTTGGACCGGGAACCGACCGACCGGGTGGCCGCCGATCTGTTCGAGACCGAGCGCGCCTTGCGTGCCGCGTCGCGCCGTCTCGATGCGGCCCGTCGGCAACTCGGCTGAAATGCCCCGAGAACGGCCCAAAACGAGAACGGCGCCCCTCGAAAGGGGCGCCGTCCGGGCGACACCAGGCGGCGGATCCTGTGTCGCCGGGAACCAGGTGGCGGGAACCTGGTTGGCCCTCATGTTAGCGACCCCCCTCCGGCAATCGACAACCTCCGACCCGAAATTCTTTTCTGTCGCGGCGAACTCGGCGGGTGCGCTCAGACTTCGGACGACGGACAGAAATCGGCAAGGACACACTCGGCACAACGGGGCCGACGAGCGACACAGATGCTGCGCCCGTGCAGGATCAATCGCATGCTGAAATCACCCCGCTCGGCTGCGGGAACCATCGGGTTCAGCTCGCTCTCGACCTTGACCGGATCGGACTGCTCGGTCAGCCCGAGCCGCCTGGCAAGACGGCCGACGTGGGTGTCGACGGGCAGGCCGGGCAGGCCCAGCGCCACACTGCGGACCACGTTCGCCGTCTTACGGCCCACCCCCGGGATCGTCACCAGGTCGGCCATCGCCCCGGGCACCTCGCCGTCGAACCGGTCGACCAGCGCGTTCGCCATACCCAGCAGGCTTCGGGTCTTGTTCTTGTAGAAACCGGTCGAGCGGACGAGTTCGGCCACGTCGTCGGGGTCGGCGACGGCCAAGTCCTCGGGCGTCGGATACTGCGCGAACAACGCCGGGGTGACCAGGTTCACCCGGGCGTCGGTGCACTGCGCTGACAGGACCGTCGCCACCAACAGCTCGAAGGCGTTGGCGTGGTCGAGCGCGCACTCGGCGTCGGGATAGAGCTCGGTCAATCGTTCGTTCGTGAGACGGGCGCGGCCCTTGGGGCTCCGTGGTCTGGCCATCGCCCCAGACCCTACCGACCGATCCGCATGGCACGATCGGGCCGGTAGGGTGCGCGCATGGCCGGATCTGCGCGTCGCGTCGTGTCGTCTCCTTCGCCCGCCGACGACGACCAGGCCGCGGCGGACGGCCTCACGGAGATCCGCAACGTGCTCCAGCTGCGGCGGCCACTTCCCATGGAGGCGACCAACAGGGTGCCGACCCGAGCGTTCGTGCCCGGATCGGGCGACGAGGCAAAGTGGATCGAAGTGAACAACCGGGCCTTCGCGACACATCCGGACCAGTCGAACATGACCCCCGAACGTCTACACGCCGACCTGTCCGCGGACTGGTTCCACCCGGAGGGCTTTCGGATGCACGAACGCGACGGTCGCCTCGCGGCGTTCTGCTGGACCAAACGCCACCGTGCGACCTCCACGGATCCGGCCATGGGCGAGATCTACGTGATCGGCGTCGACCCCGACTTCCAGGGGCTCGGCCTCGGTCGGTCGTTGGTGATCGCCGGTCTGGCATGGCTCGCGGACGCCGGTGAGACGATCGGCATGCTGTACGTGGACGAAACCAACACTCCCGCGGCGCGCCTGTACGACCAACTGGGCTTCTCCCTGCACCACGTCGACCGGGTCTACGACGCCCCCGGGCCCGGATCATCCGACGAAGCTCAACCGACCCAGTAACCGATCGCGGTGGTCACGGCCGCCGCGATCGCGGCGATCAACAACTGTCGTGACGCCGAGTAGATCTTGGAGCGACCCGTGAAGCTCCCCAGCGCGAGGCCCACGCCGAATGCACCGACGGCGCCGAGCACGACCGATGCGATGATCGCGCCCGTGCCGTCAATCCAGAACCACGGCAACAGCGGAAGCACCGCGCCCAACGTGAAGGCGACAAACGACGCGAACGCGGCGAGTACCGGTGACCCCAAGGACTCTGGGTCGACGCCGATCTCCTCTCGGGCATGAGTTTCCAGAGCAAGTTCGGGTGTCGCCATGGCATTGCGGGCCATCGCCTCGGCGACGTCGGCATCGAAACCGCGCTTGGTGTAGATCCCGATGAGCTCCTGCACCTCGAGTTCGGGGTTGCGGTGCAACGAGTGACGTTCGAGATCGAGTTCGCGCTGCAGTAGCTCCGCCTGCGCTCGCACCGACACGTACTCACCGGCGGCCATCGACACCGCTCCGGCGACGAGTCCGGCGATCCCAGCGAGTCGCACGGTGTCCACCGCGGCGCTCGCGCCCGCGAATCCGAGAATGAGCGAGACGTTCGAGACCAACCCGTCGGACACGCCGAACACCGCCGCGCGCATCCACCCGCCGGAGATGTCCCGGTGCTGATGCCCCAGGGATGGGGCGTCATCGATCATGGGAGGCAAACTAGTCAGGTGGTCGTGACCCGGTATGAGCCAGACAAAGAGACATTGGCCACGCTGTTGCCCGGCGAACCCGGCTACCGGGTCGACCAGGTCTGGGATGGCCTGTACACGAATCTGTGCACGCCCGCGGAGATCACCAATCTTCCGGCCGCACTGCGCGACCGACTCGACACCGAACTGCCCGCGGCGCTCACCCCCGTCACGACCTCGACCAGCGTCGACGGTCGGACCGTCAAGTGGCTGTATGCGCTCGGCGACGGGGCCACGATCGAGACCGTGCTGATGCACTATCCGCGACGTTCCACGGTCTGTGTGTCATCCCAGGCGGGTTGTGCGATGGGCTGCACATTCTGTGCGACCGGCCAGGCCGGATTCACCCGTCACCTCACCAGCGGTGAGATCGTCGAACAGGCCGTCCGTGCCGCCCGCACGGCCCGCGACAGCGGCCGACGGCTGTCCAACGTCGTGTTCATGGGCATGGGAGAACCCCTGGCGAACTTCGATCGGGTCTGGCCAGCCGTGCGACGCATCCACGGCGCACTCGGCCTGTCGGCGCGCCACCTGACCCTGTCGACCGTCGGGGTCGTTCCCGGGATTCGCCGGCTCGCCGAACAAGATCTTCCCGTGAGCCTCGCGGTGTCGCTGCATGCCGCGAACGACACCTTGCGCTCCAGCCTCGTACCGCTGAACGACCGCTACCCCCTCGCCGTGCTCGCTGAAGCCTGTGCAGAGTACCTCGCTGTGAAGAACCGTCGCCTGTCCTTCGAATGGGCCCTGATCGACGGCGTGAACGACCGGGACTCCGACGTCGCCGAACTCGCGGACTACGCCCGTGCGCTCCGCGCCCATGTGAACCTGATCCCGCTGAACCCGACCGGGGGGTTCGCCACGAAGGGAAGCCCACCCGAGCGGGTCGCCGCGTTCCGCGACGCGCTGGACCAACGGGGCGTGAACGCGACGGTACGGGCGAACCGGGGCAACGAGATCGACGCCGCCTGCGGACAACTCGCGGCGGTCACCATCCGTCGAAAGCGCGACCGCTGACGGCGCCGTTCGTCGCGGCTCGCGCGGCGTGCCGAATCGTGTCGAACCTGGCTCCGGGGGCACAATGCTCACCATGACGACGATCATCAACGGCATCGACGAGCTCAAAGCCGCGGTCGGCAGCCACCTGGGCTACAGCAACTGGATGGAGATCACCCAGGAGCGGGTGAACCAGTTCGCGGATGCCACCGGCGACCACCAGTGGATCCATGTCGACGTCGAGCGGGCCAAGGCCGAGAGTCCCTTCGGTGGGCCGATCGCGCACGGCTATTTGACCCTGTCGCTCGCGCCCGCACTGGTGCCCGAGATCGTCCAGGTCAAGGGATTCTCGATGGGCGTGAATTACGGCGCCGGCAAGGTCCGGTTCCCCTCTCCGGTTCCGGTGGGATCGAAGTTGCGGGCCGGAGCAGAACTGGCCGATGTCACCGACGTGAACGGTGGCGTGCAGCTGCAGATGAACTTGACCTTCGAGGTCGAAGGTGCGCCCAAACCTGCGTGTGTGGCCGAGGCGATCTACCGGTATCTGGTCTGATCCGGCCGGCATTCGACCGGACGTAGCATCCGCTCGGGTCGTGAGCATGACCGCAAGCCTCGCCGACCGCTTCGAAGCGATCGTCGACACCTGCGCGGAACTGCTCGCCGTCGATACCGGCACCACCGAGATCACGTTCGCCGCGCTCGATCGGCGGGCCAACCGCGTCGCGAACTGGCTCAGGTCGCTCGGCTTTGCGCCCGGTGAGCGGATCGGACTGGCGCTCTGGAACCGTGTCGAGCACCTCGAACTGCTCCTGGGAACGTTCAAGGCGGGGATGATCCCGGTCAACGTCAACTGCCGCTACACCGCGACCGAAGCTGAAGCGTTGCTCGTCGATGCCGGCGTTCCCCTCGTCGTCCACGAACCGACGTCGACGATGACGATGTCGGACGCCTCGACCGGTCACGACTGGATGACCCTGGCGATCGGCCCCGACTACGTCGACGCCGTCGGGGCCGCGTCGTCGAAGCGCCCTCGGGTGGCGCGTTCGGGCGCCGACCACTATCTGCTCTACACCGGAGGGTCGACCGGTACACCCAAAGGGGTGCTGTGGCGACAGGACGACCTCTTCGCGGCGACGATGCCCGGTGCCGACCGACGCAGACCCGGTGCCACTCGCATGTTGCCGGCGAGTCCGCTCACCCACGGCACCGCCCAATGGATCACACTGTCGACACTGCTCAGCGCCGGTACGGTCGTACTCGGCCCGCTCCACGGTCTCGATCCCGCGGCGCTGTGGACGAGGGTTGCCGAGGCGCGCGTGAGCCGGCTGGTGATCGTCGGCGACGCGTTCGCCCGTCCGTTGCTCGACGCGTTGGATGCAGAGCCAGACCGCTGGGACCTGTCCGCTCTGGTGGCGATCACCTCTGGCGGTGCACGCTGGTCGGCGGCGACCCGCTACGGACTGCTGGGTCACCTGCCTCACGTGGCGATGGTGAACAGCTTCGGCGCCACCGAGTCCGGCGGGCAAGGGTCCCAGGTGAGTTTCGCCGGCCGGGTTCCCACGACCGAGGTGGGGCTGCTGCGATTCGATCCCGATGACACGACCGTCGTACTCGACGAGCACTTCGAGCCCATCGAGGCCGGGTCGGGGACGATCGGCAAGCTGGCCCAGCGGGGACCCGTCCCTCTCGGCTACTTCAACGACCCGAAGCGCACCGAGGCCACCTTCCCGGTGATCGACGGGGTGCGCCATGCCATTCCGGGCGACCTCGCCACGATCGATGCCAACGGAGAAATCGTCGTGCTCGGTCGCGATCGGAACGTGATCAACACCGGAGGTGAAAAGGTGTTCGCCGAAGAGGTCGAGGCCCGACTCACCTCCCATCCCGATGTCACCGAAGCCGTCGTCGTCGGTATCGCAGACGACCGGTGGGGTGAGAGCATCGCCGCTCTGGTCATGGTTCGACCAGGCGTCGAGGTGCCCGACGATGCGCTCGTCGCGCACTGCGCGGCAACCCTCGCCCGTTTCAAGATTCCCCGCCATATCCGGGTCGTCGAGGCGATTCGGTATCTGCCCACCGGCAAGCTCGACCGATCGTGGGCGGCCGATACGATCTCGACATCCATGCCCCGACGAGAACGAAGCGAAAAGCCATGACCGACTTCAATCCGACCGAGTTCAATCTGGCCGACGTGTTCGACACGGTCGCATCGACGATCCCCGACACCGAGTGCATCGTGTGGCGCGACCGGAGACTCACTTACGCGGATGTCGCGGAGCGGTCCAATCGGTTCGCCTGTTTTCTCGCCGAGAACGGTCTCGGGTGCCACACCGAACGGGCCGACCTCGCCGGTTCTGAATCGGGCCAGGACCAACTGGCGTTGTACCTGACGAACGGCAACGAGTACGTCGAAGCGATGATCGGTTCGTACAAGGCCCGCGTCGCCCCGTTCAACGTCAACTACCGCTACGTCGCGGAGGAACTCCGCTACCTGCTCGACAACTCGACAGCGGCCGCGGTCGTGTACGGCGCGAGCTTCGCGCCCGTGTTGGCGGAGGTGCTCGACGACCTGTCCCGGCTGAAGCTGTTGATCCAGGTCGATGACGACGACGGCGCCACCGGGCTCCTACCGGGGGCACATGCCTACGAGGACATCGTCACCGGTTCGGACGGGTCCCGTCCCGACGTCGCCGTGTCTCCCGATGACCTCTACATCCTGTACACCGGCGGCACCACCGGCATGCCCAAAGGGGTGCTGTGGCGCCAGGCGGACATCTACGTCGCGGCGATGGGCGGCCGCCCGATCGGTGGGAGCGAGGAGCTCGCCGACTACGACGCTTTGGCACAGTCTGCATCGAACGCTCCGGGAGCGGTGAAGATGATGTGTGTCCCGCCGTTCATGCACGGGGCCTCTCAGTGGGCGATGTTCAACACCTTCACCGGCGGGGGGACCCTGCTCATTCAGAACGAGGTCCGCCGCCTCGATGCCGCAGACGTGCTCGCCACTGCCGCTCGGGAAGGAGCGATCACCCTGTTGAGCGTCGGCGACGCGATCGGCCGCCCGCTCATCGAGGAGATGGAACGGGGCGCGCACGACCTGTCGTCGCTGATGGTGCTCGTCAACGGTGGCGCAGTGCTCAACTCGACGTTGAAGGACCGTGCGATCGCCGCGGTCGACGGCCTCATGGTCTACGACGCAGTCGGTGCGTCGGAGACCGGCGCCCAGATGACCCATTTCTCCACCGCGGGTGAGGCGGCGAGTTCGGGCACCTTCCAGCCCGGACCGGACACCGTCGTCGTCGACGCCGACCTTTCCCGCGTGCTCGAACCCGGCGAGGACGCGACGGGCTGGTTGGCCCAACGTGGGCGGGTGCCGCTCGGCTACCTCGGCGATGCGGACAAGACCGCCCGGACCTTCCCGGTTGTCGGCGGCGTGCGATTCGCGATCCCCGGTGACCGGGCACGCATCGGCGCGGACGGCATCATCGAACTGCTGGGGCGGGATTCGGTCACGATCAACTCGGGCGGCGAGAAGATCTTCGCCGAAGAGGTCGAGCAGTCCATCGCCCACCACCCCGCGGTCTATGACGTCGTCGTCGTCGGTCGTCCGAGCGAACGCTGGGGTTCCGAGGTGGTGGCGCTCGTGCAGATCCACGACGACATGGAAGCCACAGCAGAGGACCTCGCCGTCGAGGCCGCGAAGCACGTCGCCCGGTACAAACTGCCCAAGGACTTCATCTTCCTGCCCGCACTGCAACGCTCCCCCGCGGGCAAGGCCGACTACCGCTGGGCCCGCACCGTCGCCGAAGGCAAATCCGCGAACGGCTGAGCATCATGCGACGTGTGGCGTAGCGTGACCGGGCATGGACGACTCCTTCGTCGACGCTGCAGGTACTCGGTTGCATGTCGTCACCGAGGGGTCCGGTCCGACCGTGGTGTTGTTGCACGGATGGCCCGAGTACTGGTGGTCGTGGCGTCACCAGATGCCCGCTCTCGCCGCGGCCGGTTTCCGGGCGGTCGCGATCGACCTGCCGGGATTCGGCGATTCGGACAAGCCCGACCGCTCCTACGACGAAGCCTGGGTGAACGCCACCATCGCCGGGGCGATCCGCCAGCTCATCGGCGACGACGAGCGCTGCATCATCGCCGGTCATGACTGGGGCGGCCTGCTGGTGTGGCCCTTCGCCCGCCGCTACCCCGAACTGCTCGCCGGGGTCGTCGGGGTGAACACCCCGGACCTCCCCCGGGGCACCATGCCGCCACTCGCGGTGATGGACAAGGTGTTCACGCGCCACCCCAACTACATCATGCAGTTCCAGGACTTCGGCCCCGCCGACTGGATCCTCGCCCGCGACGTGCCGGCCTGGCTGGAGTTCATGTACCGCGGGCCGGCGACCAGGCAACTCGACGTGTTCACCGACGACGTGCTCGACCACTACATCGAGGTGTTCAGCCGTCCTGGAGCGGTCACGCCCACCCTGAGCTACTACCGCAACATGGACGCCAACTGGCACGCCGCAGCCTCGCTCGACGAACGCATCGACCTGCCCGCTCTGATGATCTGCGCCGAGCACGACCCGGTCCTCACCCCGGCGATGTCCGAGGGCATGGAGGAGCGGGTGCCCGACCTGGAACGAGTGACCGTCGGCGACTGCGGCCACTGGACCCAACAGGAACAACCCGAAGCCACCAACGCGGCGCTGATCGGTTTCTGCTCCCGGGTCTTCTGAGCAATTCAACCCTGGCAGACGCCTGCTCGTCGTTGGGACCTCGTGGATGCTGCTGCTGTTCGCATGAAGTGATCCTGGCCTAGCCACCAGCCTCAAACTGAAGCCCGCCCTCACCGACAGGCCTCGATGTGAGCTGTACTTTCGAGATGCTCTCCCCGTTACTGATTTCGGCTGCCAACCCGTTTGATCCTGTATTGCGCGGGATCTCGAAGATGGCGCAAGTGAACTGACCACACCTGCGGATCCCGACTGTCACTGGGCCGAGGGCATCGGCATTTCGAATCTCAGCGTTGTAGCCGAGGAGGAGGATGTATGTCGTGGCGTCCGAGAAGCCAGCTGACTTCAGCGTCCATGGCGCGAACTCTGTTACGTGCATTTCCTCGGGGTCATCATAGCCTCCCGAGTCTGCGGAGCGTGCTTGAAAGAAGACCTTGTCCCCACGCGGAAGCAATCGAACGTCCACCAGCTTCCCTTGCACGTCAATGCTCTTTTGTTCGATTGGAATCGTCGCACTTCGGTCGCCGTCTTGCTGGCCACCACGTAATACCGAAGCACTACCGGACTGTCCGCACCCTATTCCGATCGCGCACGTGGCAGACAGAAGCGCACAGACCCGAACGAGACTGGTTCGACGACTGCTCATTACAAGCCGAGCAGAGTTCGATACGTGTTGAATGTGTCTCGTGCTGCAATCATCTCATCTCGTTCATCCGCGGGAACATTGTCAGAGGCACGTGCCGTTCCACCTCTTCTCGGGACCGTCCATGATTCGCCTGTTCACTCACCCTTCAACGATTGGGCGAGATCCGCATAACCGGGGAGGGCGCGCACCGTCGCCAGGTCGTCCTCGTTCTCGATGAGACGTGGCGCCAGGAATCCGGCCTCCACGGCGCGACGGAGCCACGACAATCCCGCCTGCGCGTCGCCGGCCTTGGCCCACGAGCACGCCACCTCGTAACTGCACTGGGCCGGGCTCCGCCGTCCATCCGCGACCAGCCGCTCTCCCACCACCGCCGCCTCGCGGTACGCGCCGGTGAAATGCAGGTGGTTCTGGAGTTGCGCGGTCGCGTCGACGCCGTCATCGGAGCCGGCGAGCAACTGCTCCGCGAGGGGCACCGCGATCTGGGCGTCGGCGATCACCCTGGCGACCACGAGGTTCGGAGGCGTCGTCGCCACCGTGAAGGCCTGTGCGAACAGCCGCACCGCCTCGTCACCACGACCCTGAGCGGCCGCGATCGACGCAGAGAGATGCGGGCTGACGCCTCCCCGACCGGTCGCTTCCAGCAGCAGGTTCTCGGCTTCGGCGGCGTCACCCAACCTGAGGGCGTCCCAGGCTGCGGCCTCCAACCGGTCCGGGTCGACCGGACGGGACACCGGCCGGCGAGGCGGCGGTGGCACGACATGCAGGTCGGGTCTTCCGCGCTTGGATCGCCGCTTCTTCTTCGGCTTCTGGGGCCGTTCGGGCGGTGGCGGCTCAGAGGAGCGGTACCGATCGCCGGCCCCGACGCCCAGACCGCGGCCGCTGCCGATGTAGCCCTCCTGCATGGCCTCGGCGAGATTCATCAGGGCGAGCATCGCGATGAACACCGCAGCGAAGGTGTGCCCCGAGACGAACAGCCAGATCGCCGCCACCGCGCCGACGCCCAGCGACGCGAAGCGGGCGGTGCGCAACCCCCAGAGGGTGCGGGTGACCTGCCCACCGTCCAGCGGCAGCAACGGCAACAGGTTTGCCACCGACCACCACAAGTTGATGTACCACACCTCGTAGACGACGAAGTTCCACTTCGAGTAGGCGGGAAACAGCACGCTGCCCTCATAGAGCAGCTTCGCCGGGATCGCCAGCACGACGAACGCGGCGATCACTCCGGACACACTGACCATCACCGACCGCCACTTGGGGAGTTCGCGCTGACCCTCGGTCAGACCCCAGAACGCGGTGATCGTGATCTTGGGATGCTGGGCGTTGGCCCGGTAGGCGACGGCGTGTCCGAGTTCGTGCACGAGGATCGACACGAACACGATCGCGATCCAGACCCCCAGAAAGACGAGACGGTTCCCCGGCCACGACCGGATCAGGTTGCCGCCCAGCAGCGCCGCGATCAGAAAGAAGGGCCACTCGACGTGGACGGGGATCGACCCGATTCGCAGATGTGGGCGACCGGGCATCTTCTCAGCATAGAGAGCCTTCACCGGCGACGCCGTAGCATCGAAGGGCGTGAACGACGAGCTTCCCCGCGGGGCCGCCAAGGAACAGGCCGTGCGCACGATGTTCGAC
>DASSYG010000332.1:0-5019 GCA_035703405.1 Acidimicrobiales bacterium
CGTCGCCCCGGTCGCGCAACACCACGGTCGCGCTGGTTCCGCCGGAGTCACTCACGTAATCGACCTTATCGGCGAGATATTGGATCAGCGGCAGACCGAGCCCGCGTTCGTGGTGCAGACGCGTCGGATCCTCGACCGGTGGGTGCAGATCGTCGGTGGCGTCGAGTCCGGGTCCCGAATCGGCCACCGTGAGCGTGACCCCCTCGGCATCCGCCCGGCAGGTCACCCGGACCGGCGCGGACTCTTCCGGAACAGCGGGCCCACGCGCGCCGCGTTCGCGCTGCTCGACGGACCGGTCCGAACCCGAACCGGAGCCCGCCGCTCGGCCCGACCGGGCACTGCGCCAGTTCGCCTCCATCGCGTTCGCGAACAACTCGGTCGCCACGAGCTTCAGGTCGGCGACGCGGGCATCGGTGAGGCTGGGAACCGCACCGGCCGCCGCGCCGACCACGACGCGCACCAGTGCGAGGTATCGGGGGTCCGACGGGAGAGTGAGGTCGATGAGTGCTTCGGGCGCGGACTCGACCATCGTGCGCTCAGTGCCCGGTGCGAACGGGGAGCGAATCGAAGATCGTGAAGATGCCGTCGAGATCGGTGGCCGTGAACAGCTCCCGGATCGGTCCGGGTGGGGCCACCACGCTGAGTGCCCCGCCGCTGTCGCCGAGGCGACGCCGGGCGCCGATGAGCACGCCGAGGCCCGTCGAATCGATGAACTGGACTGCGGTCAGGTCGATGACGAGCGAGCGATGGCCATTGCCGATCGCCTCGATCAGGCGAGCGCGAAACCTGGGTGCGGTGGTGATGTCGATCTCACCGGCGACCTCGAGAACCGTGGAGTCCCCGAGCGGTCGGGTGGTGAAGGAAAGTTCCATCGAGAATGCTCCGCGGGGCGCCGGTGGACCTGTGCGGAGCCTACCCTGCGAATGGGCCATCCGAACCGGACCCCCTGCCCGCTCGCCAGGACCCCACCGTTGCCGTCACCGCCAGCCTCATCGTCCGATCGTTTCGAGGACACGCTCGACCGGCTCGAGAAGCAACTCGAAACCTGGGGAGAACCCGCGGCCGCCGGCACGCCCGGCGACGAGACGCCGCCGACCCTGGCGACCGTCCACCGGACCACCGAACCCGCACGGTCCGCACGATTCGGCGACCATGAACCACCCATCGATGCGATGGTCCGGCAGCGGCTCGGGGTCGACCGGCTCTGGCGTCACCAGGTCGACGCCCTCGACGCCGTCCTCGCGGGACGTTCCGCGATTCTCACGACCGGGACCGCCTCGGGGAAGTCACTGGTCGCCCAGGCCGCTATCGGCACGGCGTGCGCCGGCACCCGACCCGCGACGGCGCTGTTCCTCCACCCGACCAAGGCCCTCGGCCACGACCAGCTCAGAGCGCTCGATGCCCTCGCCCTGCCCGGCGTGCTCGCCGCCGCGTACGACGGGGACTCGAGCGACACCGAACGGGTCTGGGTCCGCCGCCATGCCAACGTCGTGTTCACCAACCCCGACATGTTGCACCTGGGGATCCTCCCGCGACATGGCCAATGGGAGACGTTCCTGCGTCGGCTGCGCTACGTGGTCGTCGACGAGGCCCACGCGCTGCGAGGGATCTTCGGGGGCCACGTCGCCCACGTGCTGCGGCGCCTCCGCCGTCTGTGCAACCAGCTCGGTGCCGATCCGGTGTTCATCCTCGCATCGGCGACCGTGGACGACCCGGCGCGGCTGGCCACGACGCTGACCGGCATCGAGGCCATTACGGTGATCGACGAAGACGGGTCGCCGCGTGGCGAGCGGATGATCGCGCAGGTCAACCCGCCGCTGCTCGACGTCGAGACCGGTGCCAGGGTGTCGTCCCATCGGGTCACCGCCACGATCGCGGCCGACCTCATCGCACAAGGCCGCCGGACGATCGTGTTCTGCCGGTCCCGCCACAGCACCGAGACCATCACCGCCGCGATCCGGCGGCACGTCGACGCCGACCTCGTCGACAAGGTGCAGTCCTACCGCGCGGGCTATCTGAGTGCCGAACGGCGCGAGATCGAAGCCGAGTTGTCCGAAGGTCGCCTCCTCGGCGTCGTCGCCACCAACGCGCTCGAACTCGGCATCGACATCGGTGGCCTCGATGCGTGCGTCGTCCACACCTTCCCCGGCACGGTGTCGTCGTTCCGCCAACAGATCGGACGCGCCGGGCGCTCTCAGGAACCGTCTCTCGCGGTGCTCGTCGCGGGCACCGACCAACTCGACCAGTTCCTGATGAACCATCCTCGCGAGCTGGCTGACCGTGGCCCCGAACCCGTCGTGGTGAACCCGTCGAACGAGAACGTCCTCGACCCACAGATCGAATGCGCCGCGGCCGAGTCGCCACTCACCTCGGCCGACTCGACCTACTGGGGAGAGGATCTCGACGATGCCATCCGCCGCGGGGTTCTCGGCGACCGGCTGCGCATCCAACGTCTCGGCGCCGAAGACGCCGCCACCGAACGCCGGGTCACCTACGCCGGCCACGGCCATCCCGCCGGAAGGATCTCGTTGCGTTCCGGGTCGGGTCGAGAACTCCGGATCGTCGACGCGGCCGGAGCGCTGATCGGCACCGTGGACGCCGCCCGGGCGACGAGCACGCTCTACCCCGGGGCCGGCTACCTGCACCGGACCGAACCCTTCCGGGTCGTCGAGCTCGACTTCGATCGGGGTGAGGCGACCGTGGAACCTGACGACGGGACGACCACGACCCGGGCGGATTCGGTGACCGATCTCGAACTGCTGGGCACCGACGCCGAAGTGCGACTCGGCGCGCTCGACATCAGTCTCGGCCCGGTCGCCGTTCGCCACGAGGTGACCGGCTATGCGCGGATCGACATCGTCACCCGGCAGGTCGTCGACCGGGTCCCGTTGACGCTGCCACCCGAGTCGCTCGTCACCCGGGCGGTCCGGTACGTGTTCGCCCCGGAGGTGATCGCGGCCGCGGCGCTCGATCCGGAGCAGATTCCCGGGTCGCTCCACGCCCTCGAGCACGCCCTGATCGCGATGCTGCCCCTGTTCGCCATCTGTGACCGCTGGGACGTCGGCGGGCTCTCGATGCCTTGGCACTCCGACACGCACGCCGCGCTGATCGCCGTGTACGACGGCTACCCCGGAGGCGCCGGCATCGCCGAGTTGGGCTACGACGCGTCCGAACGTCACCTGACGACCACCTTGGAGATGCTCGAGGCGTGTCCGTGTCACGGCGGGTGCCCGTCATGTGTGCAATCTCCCAAGTGCGGCAACGGGAACGAGCCGCTCGACAAGACCGGCGCGATCGCCTTGGCTCGGGCCGCGCTCGGATCCTCCACCGCCGACGGAACGGCCTGATGGAGTCGGCGCGACCGCCCCAGCGGGTCATCCCATCGACTCGACGGCCATCGTCGACGACGCTTCCAGGTCGACCGACGACCAACCCAACCCGGGAAGCAGCGACACCGACCTGGTGACCCGCACGGTCACCAGCGATGGGGATCCGTCCTGGATCTCGGTCGTGACCTTCACCGACCCTGCAGAGGTGACTCCTTCGACGGCCTGCTGGGCGACGGCGGGGCGTGGGTCGACCGCTGCGGCGCGCGCTCCCGCACGCGCCGCATCGACGGTCGCGACCTGCAACGCTCCCAGGCGGGCGACCTCGACCAATCCGACGATCAGCAAAGCCACGAGCGGAAGGACGAGGGCGAACTCGACCGTCGCCTGACCACATTCACCACGGGCGCCACGGGGGTGGCGACGTCCGAGCGCGTCGGGGCGCAAGCGGTTCACGCCACCTTGTCGATCACGTGATCGAACACGGTGTCGAACAGGGTGCCGATCTTTCCCGACTGCGCAGCCCAGGCCACCAGCAACAGCGCCAAAGTCGCTGCAGCCAGCAAGACCAAGGCGTACTCCGCAGTCGTCTGGCCGCGGTCACCACCTGCCCGGTGTCGCCATTGCGGCGGAGCAAGGACCCGGTTGCCCAAGGCCAAGCAGTACAAGGCCAGTCGGCGGAGGGACAGAAACAGCTCGATGAAGTACGTCCGCATGGGAACGCCTCGCTTTCATTCGTGAGTCATTGCTGGGGGCACGTGCCCCGATCGATTAGGTGCCGGCCGTGCCGAGCGGACCGAGCACCAGCGGAACCACCGCGATGAGCACGAACCCGGGCAACGAACAACACACCAGGGGAATGAGCAGCCGGACCGAGAGTTGCCGTACCGCGGTCTCGACCAGACGTCGATGATCGTCACGCATCCGGTCGGCCAGACGGGACAGCGCGGGCTCGACGGGGTCGCCGTCGACGTGGGCGGCGCGCAGAATGGTGACGAGCGGCGCCACCACCTCGCCCAACTCATCGGTCACCGAGGCGAGACCGTCGTCGAGCAGCATCCCGTCGGCGTGTTCGATCGACACCCGAGTGAGACACACACCCAAAGGCCCGAAGAGATACGGCGCCACCACATCGATGGCCTGGGGGACGGTCGCACCAGTGTGGACCGAGACCGCACACAACTCGGTCGCGAGCAGGGACTCGTCGACGAGCGCTGAGGTGGCCCGTCGCCGGCGCTGCGCGGCCAGGACGCGGGGCAGATTCCAGCCTACGACGCCGATGAGCAGCCCGAGAGCCGGCATGATCAGGACGACGAGCCCCGCTACGACGACGGCCCCTCCCCTGGCTCTGTCCGACGATCGGTCGTCGCTCGTCGAACGGTCGCGCGGCGCGACCCCCAGACCGTCCAGGATCCAGGAGAACGATCGAGCGATGCCAATGAGAGGATCCCGCGAGCGACGGACCGCACTGCGCTGGGCGGGGACCCCGGGCGGCCTCGGCGCTGTGGTTCGACCGATGGCGAGACGGCGAACGGCGAGACGACGCCGACGGAGATGGAGCATGGTCACGTCGCATCTCCGTTGACCGCCCGGACCAGGCGAGCCGTCCAACCCGCTCCCACGGCTTCCATGCCGGCCCCCGCGGCCACCGACAGCAGAGCCGCCGGGTGCGACAGCACCCCTCCGGACGAAC
>DASSYG010000376.1:0-4184 GCA_035703405.1 Acidimicrobiales bacterium
ATCTTCGTGACGTCGCTCGACGCCTCGTCGACACCGGCGAAGACCCCCGGCCGCCCGTATGAGACGAACGGCCGCAGCAACTCCATGACGCAACCGGACTGTCGAGTATGTGTGGAAGCCTCCTCGTGGGTAGTGCACAGAATATGAGCCGCCACTCCCAGGCCCTGCCACACGTGCCCGAAGCCGCCCGCGAAGCCCGCCGCGTGGTCGAGTCACTGCTCGGCGACACTCAGACCCTTGTCGATATCGAGTTCGCTGCGCTGCTCACCGGCGAAGTGGTCACGAACGCAGTCCAGCACGGAACCCCGCCCCTCCAACTGCTCATCGAGATCGCCGACGACGCCATCCGCGTCGAGGTTCACGACACCAACAGTGCTCATCCCGTACCGAGGACCCCACGACCCACCGAACCCGGTGGACGCGGCCTCGCCATCGTCGACGCGTTGGCCACTCGATGGGGCACACGGCCCGACGACGACGGCAAGGCCGTCTGGTTCGAAGTCGCCGCCGGATCCGAACCCGCCAGCGAGTCGACCCCGGCGCAGTAGCCGGCCTCGGCGCCTGACGGCGATGCGACAGGATGGGAGCCGGTGCCGATGGACACTTCAGTAGCGATCATCTTCGTCATCGCGATCGTGATGCTCGTCTGGCGCTCCCGCTGAGATGACCGACGCCGTTCGCACGCGCCGCCGGGTTCGCCGCGATCATCGTCTCGGTGCCGTTGCCGGCGGTGCTCGATGTGGCGACCGCGCGCTCTGCGAGCCGCTCAGTCGGCGTCGGCGACCGCTTGTTTGATGGCGTCGGCCAATGGTGTCGTCGGGTGACCGATGAGGCGGCGAAGGGCTCCGGAGTCGATGAACAGTGCGCCGTCGCGTGCTGACTGGTCGACGTCGACGAAGGTCTCAGCGGCCGGTTCGGGGAGGCCCGCCGCGACGAGCGCTGCGGTGTGTTCTGCGGCGGGCAGATCGGCGTAGACGACGGGCTTGCCCGATGCAACGGCGACGGCGTCCGCGAGTTCACCAAGGGTGAAGGATGCATCGCCGCCGAGTTCGTAGCTGTGTCCGATGTGCTCGGTCGGGTCGGTGAGCACCGCTGCGGCTGCCTCGGCGTAGTCGGCGCGCGCTGCGGCGCTGATGCGTCCCTCGCCGGCGCTGCCCAGTACGGCGCCGTGGTCGAGGTACGCGTCGAGCTGCGCGGTGTAGTTCTCGAGGTACCAGCCGTTGCGCAGGATGATCGCCGGCACGCCAGAGGTCGCGATCGCTTCTTCTGTCAGTCGGTGGTCGGCCATCAGCTTCATGGGGCTCGTCGAGGCGTAGGGCCCGCTGGTGTAGACGAGCACGTCGACGCCGGCGTTCTTCGCTGCGTCGATCACGGCCTGGTGCTGCGCGACGCGTGCGCCCATGTCGTTGGTCGAGACCAGGAGTACCCGATCGTTCTCGGCGAACGCACCCTCCAGTGAGGCGGGATCAGAGAAATCCACGCGTCGGACGCGCACGCCAGCTTTGTCGAGGTCTTCGAGCGCGGCGACGTTGCGACCCGTGGCAACGATGTCTCCAGCGGGGACACCTCGATCCAGCAGCTTGTCGACGACGAGGTGACCGAGGTGGCCGGTGGCTCCGGTGACGATTATGGACATGGCGGGACTCCTTGGGTGCGACGGTCGCGTGGCGATCGGGGATGGCGCGCGGTGTGAGCGGTAAGCGCTACAACCGACGGTCGGCCGGAATGCTTCCCGCTGACCCTCATTGCGGACCTTCGCTCGTACCGTCTCGTGGGCCGGGGCTCGTTCGTCAGTACTCTGACGTGACGGCGGTCAGCATCTCGTTCAAGTGACGCATCGGCCCCAGATGTCCCTCGCCTTCGTAGACGACGAGGTCAGCGTCGGCCAGGTTGTCGGCCAGCCACCGACCGTGCTCGACCGGCATCATCGAGTCGCGCCCTCCGTACCACAGGTGCACCGGGCAGCGGACCAGCGAGAGGTCGACATCCCATGGTCCGACCCATGCCACGTTGTCCCAGCCGACACCCGTGAATCCTTGGCGCATGCCCTCGCTCAACATCGTGAACAGGTGATGGCGCAGACGCGGGTCGCTGAGCACGTCGGCGTCGGTTGCCGTGAAGAGTGCGTCGACACCCGCCATGAACGCTGCCTCATCGCCGATGGCTTCGGTCATCACCTCCGAGCCGGCACGGAACGCCTCGGCAGCACGGACAGGCTCCTCAGGCAGAAACGCCAGCGCGTCCCGATCACCGTCACCCAACATGTCCAGGGCTCCGGGCAGCTGCTGGAACGGTGCCGGACCGGATGCCACACCGACCTGGCTCACCCGCTCCCCCATGACCGCCGACGCCGCGAGCGCGAACGGGCCACCGCCGGACCACCCGAAAGCGGCGACGCTCTCGAGGCCGAGAAGATCCGCGATCGCCTCGCTGGCCTCGGCGATCCGCGTCAATCCGAACGGCGACGGCTCCGAGCGCCCGTAACCGGGCCGGTCGAAGCTCACGACACGCACGCCGAGTTCGCTCGCGACGTCGTCGCCGAAGGCGACGTCCAATCTCGAGCCCGGTGTGCCGTGGAAGTACAGGATCGCGGGGCCCGCTCGGTCACCGGCTTCTCGGATCATGACCGAACGGCCGGCAACGAGTGTGTCGAACTCGCGCACACGCCGACGCTACCGTTCCTCTCGAGGTGGTGTCGCGGCCCCGAGGCCGCGGCCATCAAGTGGGCACGATGGCGTAGTGCTCGAGCTCGAACCGGAAGAAGACGCCGTCTCGCCACCGGTCCGTGCCGGGGTACCAGCCCGCTTCCCCACGCGATGGCACCTGGATGGACCCAAATCGACGATGCTCAGCGACGACCACTCCGAACGGATGCGCCGTCCAAATGCCGGTTCGGTCCGGGTCGCCCCAGCGGAGGAACGATGATGAGATCAGACGTCCCTCGTCGTCGATGAGATGCTCGATGGGGACGCGATGCCCACCGGTGTCGATGGTCGCGGTGATGCTTCGGGGACTCGTTGCGCGCCACTTCGTGCCGGCTGCTGGTGAAACGGCGGACGGCACCCAGATCGATTCGCCTGCTGCGCGCTCGGCAGTGCTGCGCGTCACGTCGGTTCCAGCGGCGCGCACGATCGGCACCACACCGAAGAGCTTCCATTCCATTGCGCCGACCCCATCCACGTAGCGGTCGCTGCCGCGGATGAGACCGGCCACGGTCGCCTCCCACACCGTGCCCAGCCGCGGGGCGAGGAGCTGCCGGGCACGGAAGGGGAGCCAACGCCCGAGCTTGATGCTTCCACGCATGGTGAGGATCGCGGCGGACGCGGTGTGCGCCTGCGCGCCCAGCGCTGCCTCGAAGTACCGGGCGACCGGCTCGGGTAGGTCAACGGGCGCGGCACCGTTGAAGCGAGTCGACCCGATCATCAACTCGAGCTCTCGCCAGGCGGGCGTCGTCACCGGGCCAGCATCGCGCCAATTCGATGCCATAGACCGCGGATTGTGTGCGCGCTGTTCGATTTGTGCACGCCGGCCCGCCGGTGGCGCTCGAAGGTCATCGAGCGTGCCCACGAGGTCAACTGGACAACAACGTGGCCCGAGCACGTGAGCGCCTCGCCGGGGTTCCGCACAAGAGGCGACCCGGAAGGCGTTGAAGGAGTTCCTCGCAATCGCGGACAAGTCGACCCACGCCGGATCGGGCATGCCACGGGCGGGACGGCACCAGGCCGCGGTTCGCACCTCGGCCCCGACGTCTGGCTGACGGCTGCCGCGCCGAGCGGAGGGGCGGGATCTCGCCGGGCTGCTCATACACAGGGCACACCGGGCAAGGGACACGGTGGGCAGCGGGCGGTGCGTTTCGAATCTGACCGGTGGGGTAGTCACCTCACAATGCCGACGCCTCCTGGCGTCTCGGCAACTCGATCAGAAAGACAGGTCGACATGCGACTCGAGAACAAGGTTGCCGTCATCACCGGTGCGAGTTCGGGACTCGGACGCAAGATCGCCCAGTTCTATGCCCGTGAAGGGGCCAAGGTCATTGTGTCGGACATTCGTGAGGAGCCGCTCCCGGGAGGGTTCGACGATGACGTCGGGACAACAGTCGACACGATCTCGAACTCGGGTGGGACCGCTTCGTTCGTCATGGCCGACGTCACCAAACAGGCCGATGTAGCGGCGTTGGTATCGGC
>DASSYG010000183.1:0-5464 GCA_035703405.1 Acidimicrobiales bacterium
GCCCCATCGGCCTCTGGTCCCGCCGAAGATAGGCGAATCGGGCGTTCGCTCCGGGGCTCTTCGCGATCTCGTAGCGACGACTACGTGCTCATGACCAACACCGAGGGCGCGCCGAGCGGGTGGCGGGCCAACTTCGTCCGCGGCACCGAACGGGAACGTTGCCGCGTTGCTCTGTGCCGGCCGACGCCGTCACAAGGAGAGCGAGCTGCTGGGCGGGTCGAAGCGCGCCCGCACTCGAAGACCTCGTGGTGGAGCGGGTGACGGGAATCGAACCCGCGTTCTCAGCTTGGGAAGCTGATGTTCTGCCTCTGAACTACACCCGCAGAAACTGTCAGCCTAGTTGAGGCTCGAAGACCGCCCTCGAACTGGGGTGAGCGTCGGTCTTCGTCGGGCGAAACGGCAACTACTGACCTCCTCCGGACGTCGTGCACGCCGACTGCTCAGCCGAGGATGCGATGGATCAGCTTCGCTGGTCGTCTGCGTCATGGCCCGAGTCGACATCGGTGGCATCCGAGAGGTGGAGGTTCTTCGGATTCGCCGCCTCGCCGAGGTCGACCGCAACGGGCTCCACCACCATGCAGATGTGATCGCCGCTGGCATCGAGTACGCGGACACGACGTCCCACGAACCGGTTCGGCAATTCATCGAGCAGGGGAACATCGTCGGGCCCGGGGTGCCACGCGATGCCGGCGAATTTGTCGGTCTCGTCACCGGTCAGCCCACCGAAATGCTCGGCGAGGTCGTGCGCCCCCGCGTCGACAAGATGCACTGCGAGCAGCTCGCTTACGAGTGCGAGCTCATAGGTGTGGTTGGCCTGTGACAGCCAGACCGCGTGCAGCGGCGGGTCGATACTGCAACTGGAGTGAAACCCGACGAGACAACCCGATCGTTCCCCGTCGTGGTAGAGCGTCACGATCGCGAGGGCCGGGTCCAAGCGCGCCACGAACGTCCCGTAGTCGTCCGCGATGCCGCTTTCGCCGGTCATGGCACCACGCTAGGGCGCCGAACAAATCATCGGCGATGACCGACGCACGGAACGGCCAGAACAGGGGCAATGCTCACGCGGTGCACTTATCAGTGGCCGAGCGGATCGCCGCGCCGATCGGCATGTTCATCTGAACCTGGTTCGGGGCGTGCATCCCAGCCGCAGAAGCAGCCGGACCCGCTGAGTGGCCCTGCCAAGATGTTCCGATGCCACCCGACGACCTCCCCGAGCTGATCGTCGCCGACGCCGATGGTTGGCGTGCCTGGCTGGGCCAGAACCACGACCGGTCACCGGGGGTCTGGCTTGCCCAGGCGAAGAAGGGGACCGTGGAACCCACGAGCCTCACCTACGCGCAAGCCGTCGACGAGGCGCTCTGTTACGGCTGGATCGACGGGCAACGCGTCGGGCATGACGACGCCACGTTCCGGCAGCGCTATACCCCGCGGCGCGCGAAAAGTCCATGGTCGAAGCGCAACGTCGGGATCATCGAGCGGCTGACTGCGGACCGACGCATGCACGCCGCCGGGCTCGCCGAGGTGGAGCGTGCCAAAGCCGATGGCCGGTGGGACGCGGCCTACTCGGGCCAGGCCGACAGTGACGTACCACCCGACCTGGCCGCCGCACTGCAAGCCGAGCCGCGTGCCGCCGCGATGTTCGCCATCCTGACCCGGGGCAACCGGTACTCGATCCTCTACCGCCTCGAGACGGCCAGGCGTGCCGAAACCCGCGCTCGCCGGCTCGACCAACTCGTCGCGATGCTCGCCCGAGGCGAGACCATCCACCCCCAGAAGCGCTCTCTGGACACCTGAGTGGTTAGTCGCTCACGCCGGCACGTCCGACTGGTCGGACCAGAGGGGTGCGCGACCGAACCGTTCCCGGTTCTGCGGTCGGCAAAGCGCGTCGCGCCGCGCGGCCGCTGACCGATCACGACCTCTCCTTAAGGTACCGATCGTGATCGCATCGGAACTTCCCGGCGCGGTGGCCGCGTGCCGCACGGTGGCCACCACCTGTGGCCTGCGCGTCGACGAGGCAGTGGTGCTGCAGAATTCGAACCGACTCGCGGTGCACCTTCGGCCATGTGATGTTCTTGCTCGCGTCGCACCGCGTACCCGACAGGCCGGCGCCGCCTTCGAGATCGAGGTCACCCGTCGTCTTGCCGGCACAGACGCCCCGCTGGCCACGCTCGACCCGCGGGTCGAGCCGCTCGTCTATTCCCACGACGACTTCGCTGTCACCTTGTGGACGTACTACGAACCCGCGTCGCCGCGCGACATCGCGCCGGCCGACTACGCGAGCGCGCTGATGCGGTTGCACGCCGGTATACGACAGGCCGACCCGCCCGGCGACTGGCCAGGGCACTTCATGGATCGAGTCGACGAGGCACTGCGCCTCGTGGAGGAGTCCACCGACAACCATGAAATTGCCGATTCCGATCGCGAGCTGCTCGGCACGACGTTGCGAACCCTGAGTCGCAACATCATGAGCCGAGGCGCATCCGAGCAGATGCTGCACGGTGAACCGCACCCAGGCAATGTGCTCAGGACGAACGGCGGGTTGCTGTTCATCGACCTCGAGTCCTGCTGTCGCGGCCCTGTCGAGTTCGACATCGCCCACGCGGGCACCAACGCGAGCGGCCCGCCGATCGAGGTCGCCAGGAACTATCGCGGCGCCGACGTATCGCTGGTCCGCGAATGTTGGACCCTCATGCTGGCGATGGCCACCGCATGGCGTCTCGAGCCGGGCGACGACCTCCCGAGCGGCCACACCTTGGCAATGGACTGGATCCGTCAGCTGCGCACCGAACTAGACCCTTGAGCGGCGACGTGTGGGACCTGTTGGCACGTTCGTCTCAGTGGCCCGGACCATGGGAGCGGTGAACCTGGCCGCTGCCGGTCGATACGGTGCGCTTCGCGAAACTTCCAGGCATGGCACGGCGTGCGCGGGCATCCCGGGTCTTCTGTAGTGCCGTCGCGTCGCCGCACGCACCGCCGACCGATCTGGTCACGGTTCGTTCGTGGTTGCCACTGCATTCGCGACGAGCGCGTAGTTCGGGCGGTCGGGCAACTCGGTCAGCGGCGTGGCGATCTCGTCGACCAACGGCCCGACGCGTGCGGCCTCGGCGGCCAGGGCGTTCAGGTCGAACCCGTAGAGCGCTGCGGGAGTGTCGGCCAGGACGGTCCGCACCGCGGCGGGTTTCCAGTCGTGGAACACCTGGCGGAGGATCGAACCCGTGAACGGGTAGGCGCCTTCGGGGTGGGGGTAGTCGTTGCCGAACATCAGATGGTCGAATCCGACCGTCGTTCGAATCGCGTCCAGCTCGGCGGCGAGAAGCGGGCTGGCGGTGTACCAGACGTTCGAACCCAGATAGTCACTGGGCAGCCGGTCGACAATGGTGCTCGGATCGATGGGGACCGTGCCCAGGAGCCCTCGCTCGCGCATCACCCCGTAGGGAGTGTCGAGGAAGCGGATGAGACCGCTCAATACGCCCATCGGAACTTCGCTGAGCGTGACCCGAAGTCGCGGGAACCTGTCGAATACCCCGGAAAGCACCAGCAGCACGACCGACCTGATCGTGGTGTGCGGACCGTCGGTGGCCAGGGGAATCAGGTCGATCGGCCCGTTGCCGAAGTCGGGGACGTTGGCTTCGACATGCAGGTTGACGACGAGGTCGAGGTCTTGGCAGGCGGCCCACAGACGATCGTAACGACGATCCGAGATCTGGGGAATCCAATCGACGTCGGGGGTGATATTGGGAAGCTGAATGCCGCCCCGCAGATCGTGGTCGGCGATCCATTCGAGTTCGGTGATGGTGTCGTCGAGGTTGTTGAGCAGCACCGAACCGACACCTGCGCGCCGGACGGGGAACTGCGCGCAGAAGTCCACCATCCACCGGTTCAAGGCCCGGACGCCCGCCCGGCGATTGACGTAATCCGTTGGGCTTGGTGGGCCGGAGAGAAAGACGTTGTTCGGGTAGAACGGCGGCCGTCCGTCGGGAAAAACGACTTCGCCGACGACGCCCTGCGCTTCTTGGAGGGTGTTTCTCTGCGTGTCGAGATCGAGCAGGGACTCGTCCTCGGGTTCTTCGGTTTCGTGTCGTCGCGCGAAACCGACCGAATCGTCGAACGCCGGGCGGAACGAGGGATCGAGGTAGTACCGGTACACCTCGTCTGCCGCAAGCGCGTGGGTGTCCGCGGAGATCAACGTGTAACGGTCGGTGTCAGGCACGGGATCCAGCGGCTCCGGTCGACGAGAGGTACTCACGACATGGTACCCGTCGATCGAATCGGTCACGGAGCGCACCCTCGACGAGGAGGAGAGGCGCCGTCGAGTAGATCTGCGCGGTCGTGAGCCGGGACGCCGTCGATCAGGGTGGCGAGCACCTCGATCGAGCCGATCTGATTTGCCGGCACCGTCGTCGGATCGTCGGCCAGCACGACCAGATCGGCGTCGAACCCCGGTTGCAGCGCGCCGGAATGGTCGCTGCGCCCGGCGGAGATGGCGCCGCCGCGGGTGTACGCGGCCACCGCGGTGCTCACGTCGACCGCCTCGTCCGCGCCGAAGACCACCCCGGACTCGGTGGTGCGCTCGACCATGGCCTGCACCCCGGTGAGCGGTGCGCCGAGTGCGACCGGTCGATCTGAGCTGCCGGCGACGGTGATGCCTGCGTCGAGCAGGCTCGCACACCGGAACCCGTTGGCCTGTTGGGTCTCGTCGGTGATCGACAGAATCAGGTCACCGAACGCGGGCAGGAACGCGGCCTGGTGGGCGACGACGAGACCCTTGTCGGCCAGACGGGTGATCTGGTCGGGGCGGATGAGTGCGCCGTGTTCCACGCGGTGGGGCCGTGCCGCTGGCGTGCAACCGGGATTGGGCCGGGCTGCTGCAGCTTCGTCGAGTGCGTCGAGCAACAGGTCGAGCGCGACGTCGCCCATGGCGTGCGCCGCGACCTGCCAGCCGGCCCGCGCCCCGGCGACGATGGAGCGACGCAGTATCTCGGGGTCGTCTTCGAAGTCCGCGGTCGTGCCCAGCCCGTCGATCCAGATCTTCATCGCCCCGATCTCGAGCCAGCCGTCGCCGAACCCGGTGCGGATGCCGAGGTCGATCCCGGCAGCGATGGCATCGTCGGGGTGCGCCCGCAGCGAGTGGAACACCGCATCGTGCACCATGAGTTGGCCGCGCGCGTGCAGTCGGCCCGTTTCGCGGGCGAGCTGGTACGCGGCGAGCTCGACGGGCGAGTGGTCGATGCCGGGCGAGCCGATGCCGGCGTCGACGAACGTCGTGATGCCCTCGGCCGCGTAGATCGCCGTGGCTGTGCCGATGGTCGTCGCGAGGTCGTCGATCGAGGAGGGGCCGCGGTGCTCCTTGACCAGGTCCATCGCGGACTCTTCGAGTACCCCGTCGGGTTGTCCGGTCGCGTCGACACCGATACGACCCCGGCCACCCGAAGCATCCGCCGAGGTGATGCCGACCTCGGCCAAC
>DASSYG010000007.1:0-5184 GCA_035703405.1 Acidimicrobiales bacterium
CGCCCGGTCGCGATCGGCATCACCGATGACGACGCGATCGTCGGCGCCACCACCTGGGTCGAAGGCCGGCCCCTCGGCGGGCCGGCCGACGAGGCGATCACCGACGACGTGTTGGTCGCCACCTGGCAGGAGGTGGCGAAACTGCACTCCCGGCGGATGGCGCACGGGTGGCTCAACGTCGACAGCGTGCTCGTCGACGAGGGTCGGCCCACCGTCGTCGGGTTCCGATGGGCCGCCGCCAACGCATCAGATCAGACGCTGTCGGCGGACGTCGCCGAGTTGCTCTGTTCGCTCGCCGCCCACGTCGGCATCGATCGGAGCGTGACCTCGGCGGTCCAGGGTCTGGGCACCGAGCGACTGACCGCCATGATCCCGCTGCTGCAACCTCTCGTCATCTCCCCGAAGACCCGAGACGACCTGAAGGCCGCCGAGGTCGCGATGGGCGACCTGCGTGACGCGGTGCAGCAGGCCGTCGACGCCGAATCGGTCGAACTCGCCCCGGTCAGCCGGGTGTCGATCAAGGGCGTCGTGTCTCTGGTGGGCAGCATCGTGCTCGCCTACTACGTGTTCTCGCTCGCCTCGGACTGGCGCAGCATCGCCGACGCGTTCGGCAACATGAACTGGGCGGCGGTGCCGTTGCTCGTCGCGCTGGTGCTGACGATCAACTCGGGTGGGGCGCTGTCGTTGATGGGTTCGGTGAACGTCGATCTGCCGTTCATACGGACGAGCCAGATCATGTTCGCGCAAGGGTTCCTGAACCGGTTCACCCCGGCGAACGCCGGCGGGATGGCGTTGCGGGCCCGGTATCTGCAACGCGAGGGCGTCGATCTCACCGTCGGCGCGGCCGCCGTGGGGCTCACCTCGGCGGTGAGCGGCATGGTCCAGGCTGTGCTGATCGTGGTGTTCCTGATCTGGGGCGGGGCGTCGGACCAGCTCAGTCGGTTCGAGTTGCCCTCGACGACCAAGACGCTCGGCATCCTCATCGTCATCGGCGCCGTGATCGGCGCGGTCGTGCTCAGTTCGTGGGGACGGCGGGTCGTGGTGCCCTGGGTGAAGCGGACGGTCGGTCCGGCGCTGGCCAGCTTCGCCGTGCTGGCCCGCCAGCCTCGCAAGCTCACCCAACTCGTCGGCGGTGCCGCGCTGAGCAAGCTCGCCACGATCGCGGCGTTCGCCCTGACCATCTCGGCGATGGGCGTGAACATGGACTTCTCCCAGGTCGGCGCTTTGTACATGGTCGCCAACACGGTCGGCGCGGCGGTGCCCACTCCGGGCGGCGTGGGCGGCATCGAGGCCGCGCTCACCGCCGCATTGATCTCGGCGGGCGTCGACCCGGCCACGGCCGGCGCGATCGTGTTGATCTTCCGGCTGTTCACGTTCTGGTTCCCGACCGTGCCGGGCTGGGCGTTCCTGCAGCGGGTCCAGCGCAACGGCTTGGTCTGAGGACGGGCCCACCCGATTCGCGTCGAGTTGCTCCCGGCGTCGGCGCTGAGTGACTCCAAATTTGTAGCGAAACCCCGCTGTCAGCGGCATTCCGCTCGTCATTTGAGCGAGTCGGCGGAATTGGTCGGCGAAACGGGTGGCTGGACCCAGCCGATCTCGAAGCGAGCCGTCCGGCCGGTCACCTACAGTCCCGTCGATGACCGACATTGCTGACCCCGTGACGACGGCGCCGTCCGCGCCGCGTCCCGACCCGGCCCAGGTCGCTGCGCTCACCGATGCGCTGGTCGACCCGGCCCTCGAACGCATCGTCGAGGTGGTGCTCGCGGTGGATCGCACCGACGTCGAACCGGTCTATGTCGCCCGGGCCGTGGACGGATCGGTCCGCTTCACCCGATCGGTGGACGGCCACGGCTGGCGCTATGACGTGATCGCGACCGAGGGTCGGAATCCGCTCGCCGATCAGGCGATCGACCGGTTCTCGTCGGCCGTCACCGAACGTGCCAATCGGTGGCCGGACCGTACCCAGGTGTCGTATCCGTTCGCCTATGAGATGGTGTCCCAGATCTTCGACGCGCCCTGGGCACCCGATCTGATCTGTGAGCACACATCGACCCACAACTGGGAGGACCAGGGCGGGCATCGGGGTGAGCACGGGTCGCCGACGGTCGTGCAGGCTCGAGCACCGTTCATCCTCGCGGGTGCCGGGGTGCGTCGCCAGGGAGTGGTGCCCCGCGCCTGCCGGTTGATCGATGTCGCCCCGACGGTGTTGGCGCTGATGGGCGCGGCACCGGTCGACGGCGTCGGCCAGAACGGCCTGCCTCGGCCCGACGCATTGTTGCGTCGGCAGGATGGCGATGTGCTCGATGGGCTGTTCGACGAGTCGCGGACGGCGCCGAGTCACGTCATCGGCGTGCTCTTCGACGGGTGCAACCCGAACGTGCTGCACGAGCTCGCCGCCGCGGGTGAGTTGCCGAATGTGGCGCGGCTCATCGATGACGGCGTGTCGTTCGGGCACGGGGCGATGGCGTCGATGCCGACGTTGACGCTCGCGAATCACACCGGGATCCTCACCGGCGCGCACCCGGGCCACCATCGCATCATCAACAACGCCTGGTACGACAAAGCCGCCGGCGAACAAGTCATCACCAACTCGCCCGAGACGTGGGCGTGGTCGATGGCCAATCTGAACCCGGGTGTCGAAACGATGCACCAGGCGGTCAAGCGCACCTGGCCCGACGCAATTTGCGTTTCGTGTAACGAGATGTGTGACAACGGAGCCGACGTGTCGATCTTCGCCACGATGCGCGCCGGCGGCGCGATCGACACACCACCCCGTGCCGAGGACCTGCCCTTTGCCACCGAACGGTTCGTCCGGCCGGTCAAGGACTACGAGATCTCGTCACGGATCGACCATCTCTCGATGTCCCAGGCGGTCGACGCGTTCGAGCAGCGGCACGGCGCGCTGCCGAAGTTCATGTGGGTGAACTTCTCGCTGACCGACGCGGCCTTCCACTCCTGTGGGCCGCATTCAGAGATCGCCCACGCATCGTTGCGTGACACCGACGCCCGCCTGGGCGAGGTGATTCGGGCCGTCGAACGGGCGGGCGTGTTCGACGACACCGCCTGGTTCCTCGTGGCCGACCACGGCATGGAAGAGAACGACCCGTCGGTGACCGGCGACTGGGGCCCGGTGCTCGCCGACACCGGTGTGCCCTACCGCGACGAGGCCTACGGCTTCATCTACGCCGGTGTCGAAGGTGGCCGCTCGAGTTAGATCCACCCTCCAGATTTTGGGTGCCACAAGCGGCCGTGAAGCGGCCTGATATGGCACCCAAAACCAGGGGAAGGGTGGGTCGCGCCTCAGAGCACGATCGAACGGACGGTGTTCTTGCCGGCCGACTTGCAGTCGCGCAGCATCCGGTCGGCTTCGTCCAGGAGCAGGTCTGCCGACAGCGCACCATTCGGATCACAGGCGACGCCGATGCTGACGCCGACCGTGGCCTCCCGGTCGGCGATCGCGATGGGTTCGGACAGCGCCTGCCGGACAGCTTCGGCGACACGGTGCGCGTCGTCGACGTCGTCGACAGCGTCGACGAGCACGGCGAACTCGTCGCCGCTGAGTCGCGCCACCGGATGGCGCCCGCACACCGTCTGCATACGTTCGGCCACCGTCTGCAGGACCCGGTCGCCGATCCGGTGCCCGTAGCGGTCGTTGACGGGCTTGAAGTCGTCGAGGTCACAGAACAACACTGCCCGCCCGTACCCGCCCGAGGCTTCGAGGCGCTCGATGAACTCGCCACGGTTGAGCAGGTCGGTGAGCCGATCATGGGTCACCTCCCATGCGCGTCGCCGCTGCTGATCCGCCCAGTCGAGGACCAGCCGCGCGAGGTCGATGAGTCGGTTCACCCGTCTCGTCATGATCGGCCCGGGCTCGATGTCGGACCAGTGCCAGAGCACCAGCGCCGATCCGCCTCCGATGGGATGCCGCGTGATGAGTGGTGCGCCCCAGCAGGCGAGAAAGCCCATTTTCCGTGCCCGGTCGATCGTCGACCGCGACAGCGAATCGGTCAGTGCATACGCGTCGCCACGCGAACGGACGAGGTGGTCGAGCACGGCCCGATCGGCCCCGGGCGGATCGAACAAAGAGAGCATCTCGTCGTCTCCGACGCCTCGGGAGAACGACGTGCCCGTCCAGCCGATGCCGATCGCAACCCTCGTGCCCGGAATGTCGCCTTCGAGCAGAGGCGGGAGCAGAGGAAGGATCTCGTCCTCGGAGTGACCGTCCAGGATCGCTCGGGTCACGGCGCCGTACCGTCGCACGGCGTTCGCCGGGTGCAACTGGACGAGGTAGCCGTCGAAGGCCTCGTGGGAGACCGGTCGGGCCGTCACGTCGATCTCGCGCAGCTTCGAATCTGGGGTGTTGACATCGACCTGAACCGGTGTGGCGACCCACTGGGGAGCGCTCGCGACGTCGTCGACCTCGACCAGGCCGCTCGCGGCGAAGGCGAGACTCTCCTCGGTGAGCAGTTCGGCGACCGAGCGGCCGACGAGGTCCTCGGGTGCCCAGCCGAGAAGCCTGGTGACCTGTGGGTTGGCGAAGCGGATGACGAGGTCCTTGCCGACCAGTACGAACGCGTCGAAGCTCTCGTGGGTGAGATGCCGATGGAACTCGGGGTCACCGAGCGCGAACCGGTCCGACCCGTCGGTCATCGCCTGTGTTCCCCTTCGACCCTCCGGACCCTCATGGTTCCCCTTCACCGCGGTGGTCTTCGCCGAAACTGTATCCAATCGGCCGTCGGGATGGTGGCGGTCGCGCCCATGGGCTGCGGTGTCGAGAAGCCGACCGCCGAACGCACTGTGGCCGGACCCGGCTCGTGTACTAGGACGAATTCCCTGTGGATGGATCGGACGACACCGGGAAGACGCCGCCGGGTCGCGTCCGGACGACCACCCGCATCGGCAAACTGGCCGGCGAGCGGCCGCAATGGTTCGTCACCCTCGCCGGTCTGTTCCTCGCCGTCACCGTCTACGGATTCCAACAGACCGCCATCACCCCGGCGCTCCCGGTCGTCCAGCAGGACCTCGGTGCGTCGCGGGAATGGACCACCTGGCTGCTGTCGGGTTACTTCATCGTCGCCTCGGTCACCCCGGTGTTCCTCGGCAAACTCGCGGACCGATCCGGCAAGCGCCGCATCTTCCTCGTCGCGCTCGGCGTGTTCCTCGTCGGCAGTGTCGGGTCCGCGC
>DASSYG010000094.1:0-4158 GCA_035703405.1 Acidimicrobiales bacterium
TCTGTTCGGTCGACGCGGTGACCAACTCCTGCGCGGTCATCTGGAAACAGCCGTCACCATCGACGGCCCACACGGTGCGATCGGGGCGTCCGACCTTCGCCCCGATCGCGGCGGGCACCGCGAAGCCCATCGTGCCTGCCCCACCCGAGTTCACCCAGGTGTAGGGCTCTTCATAGCGCCAGTACTGGCTGCACCACATCTGATGCTGGCCGACGCCCGAAGCCAGGATCGTGCCTTCGGGGGCGGCGGCGTGCAGTTGCTCGATGACGGCTTGAGGCTTGAGGGCGTCGCCCTCGACGTGGGGTTCGTACGCGATCGGGTAGCGCTCCTGCCAGCCGCTGACCGTCGAACGCCATGCCGATCGGTCGGCGGGCTCGGAGCCCTGAGCGAGCAGTTCACGCAGCACGTGGATCAACTCGCCGATCACCTGACGACAGTCGCCAACGATCGGCACGTCGGGTTGACGCACCTTGCCGAGCTCGGCGGGGTCGATGTCGACATGGATGACCTTGGCCTCGGGCGCGAACCCCGACACCTTGCCAGTGACCCGGTCGTCGAACCGGGTGCCCAGGGCGATCAACAGATCGGCCTTCTGCATCGACATGACCGACGTATAGGTGCCGTGCATGCCCGGCATTCCCAGCGCGAGCGGGTGCGAATCGGGGAACGCACCTCGGGCCATCAGGGTGGTCACGACGTGGATGTCGCACAACTCGGCCAGCTCTCGCAACTCCGCAGCAGCGCGCGCCTTGAGGATCCCACCGCCCGCGTAGATGACCGGTCGCTTCGAGGCGAGAATCATCTCGGCGGCCTCACGGATCTTGAGCGGATGCCCCTTCAGGTTGGGTTTGTAGCCAGGCAACTCGGCCGCGACGTCGGCATCGGTCGGCCAGTCCCATTCCATCGCGGACGCGGGGTTGTGCGCGTCGACGAGATCCTTGGGTAGGTCGATCAGCACCGGCCCCGGCCGCCCCGTCGTGGCGATGTGAAACGCCTCTCGCACGACCATCGGGATGTCCTGGGCAGATTGGACGAGAAAGTTGTGCTTGGTGATCGCCTGGGTGATGCCGGTGATGTCGGCTTCCTGGAAGGCGTCGGTCCCGATCGAGGGCCGTGCCACCTGTCCGGTGATGCACACCATCGGCACCGAGTCCATGTAGGCATCGAGCAGCGGGGTGACGATGTTCGTCGCGCCCGGGCCACTGGTGACCATCGCGACGCCGGGTCGCCCGGTCACGTGGGCGTAGCCCTCGGCCATGTGGCCGGCACCCTGTTCGTGGCGGACCAAAATGTGACGGATGGGCGAGTCGAGCAGCGGATCGTACACGGGGAGGATCGCGCCACCGGGCAGGCCGAACAGGACGTCGACGCCCTCGGCCTCGAGGCTCTTGATCAGTGCTTGGCCACCGTTCAGTTTCATCGTGGTTCCTTGTGGGGTGTTGCGGTTCGGGTCGGGATCTTCGGTGGTGGGCCGGGCCTCGTGCGACCCGGGGTCGACGCTAGGCCAAGCGTGGGGCGAAAACGAGAACGACCTCCCGTCTGGGAGGTCGTGGACGCACGCGGGGAAGGAAAGGCGTGCGTCAGGTCAGTACTACGAGGTTGGCGAACGTGGACATCAAGACTCATTCTGCCACGCTCCGCACCGGGCGGCAACCTCAATTCGGCCCACGGGTGCGGCTGGGACGCGTGCGAAACCCCGACACCGATCGGAGTGGCCTCAAGATACCCTGGCGACATGCGCAAGTGACCTTCGTCGAGTTCGTGCCCCCGCCTCCGAGAGGTCAGTCACTTGTCACCACAATCTGGCGCAGTCCTGCATGCAACGGGCATCACGGTGACGCGCGCGGCCGCAACGATCCTCGACGACGTCTCGCTCACGGTCGCCCCGGGAGACCGGATCGGCCTGGTGGGGCCGAACGGCGTCGGCAAGTCGACCCTGCTCGCCACGATCGCGGGCCAGATGCTCCCGACGACCGGCGTGATCCAGTTGCAATCGCCGACGTCGACGATCGGGTTCCTCCCGCAGGAACCGGACCTCCGCGCGGCGGAGACCCTGGCCGGCCACCTCGCCCGACGCACCGGGGTGCAGGCGGCAGACGACGCGCTCACCGCCGCCACCGATGCCTTGACCGCCGGCACCGACGAGGCGGCTGCCCGCTACGACCAGGCGTTGCAGACCTGGATGGACCTCGGTGGTGCCGACTTCGCCGCCCGGTCCGCGCAGGTCTGTGGCGATCTCGGCCTGCCGGCAGGGCTGCTCGATGAGCGCGCCGTTGCGCTGTCGGGCGGCCAGGCCGCCCGCGCGTCGCTCGCCGCGATCCTGTTGAGCCGCCACGATGTGTTGTTGCTCGACGAGCCCACCAACGACCTCGATCTGGACGGACTGGCACGCCTGGAGCGCTTCGTGTCCCACGAGCGTCGGGGCGGCCTCGTCGTCGTGTCCCACGATCGCGCCTTTCTCGAACGCGTCGTCACCGAAGTCGTCGAGATCGACGCGCACACCCATCGCGTCACCCGATTCGGCGGCGGCTACCAGGCGTTCCTGGAACAACGCGAAACCGATCGGCGACACGCCCGAGAGCGGTACGCGTCCGCCCGGTCCGAACGTGCCGCGCTCACCGATCGGGTCCACAAGCAGCGCCAATGGAGCGAGAACGCCACGAGCCACGAACGCCACAAGGCCACCGACAACGACAAGTTCATCGGCAGACGCCGCGCGGAGCGCACCGAGAAGCAAGCCTCGAAGGTGCGTTCGAGTCTGAAGGCGATCGAACGTCTCGACACCGTCGAGAAGCCGTTCGAGGGATGGGAGCTGGATCTGCAGTTGGCGGCGTCGGGCCGCAGCGGCGACATCGTCGCCAGGCTCGACGACGCGGTCCTGCGACGCGGCACTTTCACCCTCGGTCCGGTGACCGTCGAGGTCGGTTGGGGTGAGCGCATCGCGATCGCCGGTCCCAACGGGAGCGGCAAGACCACGCTGCTGGGAGCGCTGCTGGGTCGGCTCCCCCTCGACGCCGGAACGAGCCGGACGGGTCCGTCGGTCGTGGTGGGCGAACTCGACCAGGCGCGCACCCACCTGGTCGGCGAGGCGCCGCTGGTCGATGCCTTCATCGCGAGCACCTCGCTGGTGCTCTCCGACGCCCGCTCACTGCTCGCCAAGTTCGGACTTGGCGCGGATCACGTGGCACGCCCGGCGGGCTCACTGTCTCCCGGAGAACGCACCCGTGCAGGCCTCGCCATCCTGATGGCGCGCCACACCAACTGCCTGGTCTTGGACGAACCGACCAACCACCTCGATGTCGCTGCCATCGAGCAGCTCGAAGCGGCGCTCGCCCGCTGGGAGGGCACCCTGCTGTTGGTCACCCACGATCGCCGCCTCACCGAACAGGTCGCGGTCGACCGCACCATCACGATGGGTACGAACGGTCGCTTGGTCGGCGACTCCCTTTCGGACTGAGACGACGCGCTGCCCGGGGTTCGCGAACCACGAGCACCCGGTCCCGGTCCCCTACGAACCGTCCTGGTTGTCGGGGACGAGCGCATAGGTACCGAAGCACATCTCGTCCTCGGTGCCGTCCGCGAACATGATGTACTTCGGCGCCCGGTTCGGATCGAGGGAACGGTCGAAGCTGCATTCCATCAGAACCTTCTGACCGGCCTCGACGTGGATCGACTTCGCCAGGTCGTAGTTCATCTGCCAGTCGAAGTTCCACACGGGAATGTCGAGCAACACCTTGGCATCGGGCGTGCCCGGGTCGAGCGTGAGCCGGAACGACTTGCCGATGGTGTGCATGTGGCCGAGCACCGAGAGGATCGTCCCGTCCTCGGGCACCGTCGCCATGCACTCGGTGTGCGCGACCTGGCCGTCGAAGTCCTTGGTCAACTCGTCGGGCGTCTTGCCGCACAGACCCAGCAGCGCGTTCGAGACGAATGCGCCACTCCGGCCGTACAGCCGGGTGTTCTCCTCCATTGCCGCATCCCGATCACACAACTTGGCCTCCACGCCGGGCGCGCACGGGATCTCGACCGGGGCGAGCGGGTTGACGACCCGGATCTTCTTGCGGTTCGAGGTCGCCGGGTCGAGCTGCAAGGTCAGGCCCGAGCGGTCGGGAGTGGCCTTGCCTTCGTGGTGGTAGTGGATCTGGAGCACCAGCGCAT
>DASSYG010000164.1:0-4885 GCA_035703405.1 Acidimicrobiales bacterium
TCCTCGAGGGCCAGTTCCATGAGATGCACCGCCTCGGAGTACGCACCGCGCACTCGGGAGTCCGCCGCAAGCATGTCGAGCATTGCCAAGCGACGGCGACGCAGGCGGCGGCGGGGCACGGCGGTCCAGTCGACGTAGCGATCGTCGGGCAGCAACGCCCCGTTGTACAACGCGAGTGCCCTTCTGGCGGTGCGGGTCGCGGCGGTCTGATCCGCTGCGGTGACCGCCCTGTCGGCGAGCATCTGGAACAGGTGAGCATCGACCCAGACTCCGTCGCCGAGCCGGAGCACATCGCCGTCGCGTACCAACAGAGGGAGACCGACCCTGCTCATACGGCTGAGAATGTTTCGGATCCCCTTTCGGCCGCCGGCGAGGTCGATCCCTGGCCACAGTTGCTCCATCACGACTTCGACATGGATCTGTCCACCGTGGATGATCGTGAGCTTGAGCGCCTGTTTCGGAAGGCCATTCGGGACGGCGACCGGCTTGCCGCCGGCGGTCACCGCGAAGGTGCCGAGGGTATGGATCTGGATCCCCGATCTGCCCGCCGGCACGAGGATTGGCGTGTCGTTTCGCTCGGTCGGTTGGCTGACGGTACCGGTATCGGATCTCATGGTCATCCTCGGACGGTGTTCGGTGGTCGATCACAGCTACGGCTTCAGGGGCAGTGTGAGCCCGTCAGCGCGAACGATGCGCGAACGGAAGCGGACTGTGTGAACACGAACGCTGGGCAAAGGGGAGTGGATCGGCGTACTGTCGATAATCTGACGACAAGTCAGGTCTGGCTCGCCAGGCTCGACTCCATCGTCCGGATCCGCGACACCCGAAAGAGCGTTCCTGTGCCCGAGGCCTACATCGTCGATGCCGTCCGCACCCCTGTCGGGCGACGCGGAGGCGGACTCGCCCAGGTCCATCCGGCCGATCTCGGCGCCCACCCGCTGCGCGCCCTCATCGGACGCACCGGTGTCGACCCGGGCGCGGTGGAAGACGTCATCTACGGCTGCGTCGACACGATCGGCGGCCAGGCGGGTGACATCGCCCGCACCTGCTGGTTGGCAGCCGGCCTTCCCGACCATGTGCCGGGCACGACGATCGACCGCCAGTGCGGCTCGTCGCAACAGGCGGTGCACTTCGCGGCCCAGGCGGTCATGTCGGGCACGAGCGATGTCGTTGTGGCCGGCGGGGTGCAACAGATGTCGCAGATTCCGATCTCGGCGGCGATGCTCAGCGGCGCCGCCTACGGTTTCGACGACCCCTTCAGCGGCTCGAGCGGCTGGGTGGAGCGCTACGGCACCAAGGAGGTGTCGCAGTTCCGCTCCGCGGAGATGATCGCCGAGCACTGGGACTGCACCCGCGACGCCATGGAGGCGTTCGCCGTCGACTCGCACGAAAAGGCGATCCGGGCCCGTGCCGAAGGGCGCTTCGAAGCCGAGATCGAGCCGCTCGGCGAGACTCGTCAGGACGAAGGGCCACGCGAACCGAACTGGGACAAGATCCGTTCGTTGCCCACCCTCACCGAAGGTGGACGGGTCACCGCGGCGTGCGCGTCACAGATCTCCGATGCCGCGGCGGCCATGCTGATCGTCAACGAGCAGGGGTTGGCAGATCACGGCCTGACCCCGCGGGCACGGATCCATCACCTGTCGGTATTGGCGGACGACCCGGTGTGGATGCTCACCGCGCCGATCCCCGCGACGCGTCGGGCGCTCGAGAAGGCTGGCATGAGCCTCGACGACATCGACCTGGTCGAGATCAACGAGGCGTTCGCCCCTGTGGTGATGGCTTGGATGAAGGAACTGCACCCCGACCCGGCGAAGGTCAACGTGAACGGTGGCGCGATCGCGCTCGGCCACCCGCTCGGCGCGACCGGGGCCCGCCTGATGACGACGCTGTTGAACGAACTCGAGCGCACCGGTGGTCGCTACGGGCTACAGACCATGTGTGAAGGTGGCGGACAGGCCAACGTCACCATCATCGAACGCCTCGGCTGACCGACCCGTCACCGAGCAGCACCCTCTCCCGAAATTTGTAGCGGATTGCCGCTGAGCGGGGGGATTCTGCTCCAAATTTCGTCGGATCAGAGCTTCATGAACTTGCGCACGCCGTAGTCCTTGAGCCGGTCTGGCAGGAATCGAGCCGCCAGCACGCTGAGCTTGCCGTCGATCCCGACCTGGTAGCGCGTGGCGGGGCGCTTGGCGTTCAGGGCGCGCCACACCACGTCGGCTGCCGCTGAGGGAGGCGCGCCTGAGGAGTCCTGCATCTCGATGCCCGCACGGGTGCCGGCGATCAGGTCCGCGTAGCGCTCGAGGGCCTCGGCGGGAAGGTCTTCCTCGAGCCGGTCGGCGAGATTGCGGCCTTTCTCCCAGATGGGGGTGGCGATCGCCCCCGGCTCGATGACCACCACCGACACACCGGTGCCGACGAGTTCCATACGCAACGCATCGGCGAGTCCTTCCACGGCGAACTTCGATGCGGCGTACGGACCGAGCATCGGCGCGGCCATGCGGCCACTGTTGGAGCCGATGAAGACGATGCGTCCATGGCCTCCGTGTCCGTCGCTGCCGACCCGCAGCAATGGCATCGCCGCCTTGGTGACGGTGATCTGGCCGAACACGTTCACGTCGAACTGGTCGCGCCAGGTGGCGAGCGGGAGGTACTCGACCGGACCGCCGAGCGCGGTGCCGGCGTTGTTGACGAGCGCGGAGAGGCCCCGGTTGCCGAGGGTGTCGGCGATCGTGGCGAAGGCGGACTCGACCTGATCTTCGTCGGTCACGTCGAGAAGGATCGGCGTCAGCTCGCCCCGAGCCCGAGCGGCGTCGGCGGTGAGGCGGTCGGCGTCTGCTGCGCGGCGCACCCCGGCGAAGACGGTCCAGCCTTCGTCGGCGAGTCGGAGCGCGGTCGCCTGGCCGATACCTGTCGATGCTCCGGTGACGACGACGCTGCGAGCATTCATGAGCGATCCGCCTGGCCATCGTCGGCGTACTGGGTACGCAGGGCGGTCTCAAGGATCGGTGTGATGCGCTGGTCGATCACCTGCACATGGGCGGGGTGGTTGCTGTACGCGTGCCAGCCGGCCTCGTCGTCGAAGGTGGCATGCACGCTCACCTGTGCATTCTGTGCTCCGAGCCCGGCGTCGAGGTGTACCTCGTAGGTGCGCAGGTCTGGGATCGACTCGGGAAGGGGGCGCAGTCCCTCGGCGACTGCCCGGTGCTGGTCGGGCGTGGAATCCGGGGTGAAGCGGAGCAGGACGATGTGGTGGAACATGTGGTTCATTGTCGCGCCGTGTGCTGGTCGGTTCGACCGGGTCCGCAGAATCGCTACAACGTTGGAGGTTCGGTGCCTCCCGATCCGATCCCGTCCCATGATCATGAACGCGCCCTGTGACACTCACCGCGAACACGGATCTGACGGAGTGTCAGGTACGCTCGGCTCCCATGAGTGGCATCTGTGACGGACGGGTCGTGATCGTGACCGGCTCGGGACGGGGCCTGGGCCGCGCCCACGCCTTGGAGCTGGGACGCCAGGGTGCGAGCGTGGTGGTGAACGACCTCGGGGTGGCCCTCGACGGCACCGGCACGTCGGGCGGCCCGGCCGACGAGGTGGTCGCCGAGATCGAAGCGGCCGGGGGAGTGGCTGCGGCGAACGGTGCCGACGTGTCGGACTTCGACGGGGCGGAGGGACTCGTCGCCTTCGCCATCGACACCTTCGGTCGGCTCGACGCGGTGGTCAACAACGCCGGCATCGTCCGCGACAGGATGTTCGCGAACGCCACCGCGGATGAATGGGATGCCGTGATGGCCGTGAACCTCAAGGGCCACTTCACCGTGTCCCGCCATGCCGCCGCCCACTGGCGCAACCGCTCGAAAGCGGGTGAGGCCGTCGATGCCCGCATCGTCAACACCTCCTCGGGAGCGGGCATCATGGGCTCGATCGGCCAGGCCGCGTATTCGGCCGCGAAGGGTGGGATCGCCACGCTGACGCTGGTGCAGGCCGCCGAGCTGGGTCGCTACGGCGTGATGAGCAACGCGATCGCTCCGGCGGCACGGACCCGGATGACCGAGGGCGCGTTCGAAGCAATGATGGCCGAGGTCGACGAGGGTGACTTCGACGCGATGGACCCGGCGAACGTGTCGCCACTGATCGCGTGGCTGGTGTCGACCGACTCGACTGGAATCACCGGGCGTATGTTCGAGATCGAAGGCGACCAGATCGGCATCGCCGATGGCTGGCAGCACGGGCCGACCACCCACAAGGGCGGCGCTCGGTGGGAGGCCGGCGAACTCGGTGACGTCGTGCGCGGCCTGATCGCCGACGCCCCCGACCCGACGCCCGTCTACGGCACCTGACCGCACCGACCGATCAGCCGGTCGGATCGTCGGATCGAGGTGTCCGGCTGACAGAATGGGCAGCCATGTCGCGGCCCATTCCGACGGCCGCGCCGGCCGAACCAACTGTCGTCCACATCCCGACGGTCTGGGCGAGCCGTGTGGTGATCGCCATCATGGTGGCGGCGTTCGTCACGGGCATCATCGGCACGGCCCTGTCGCCGACGTTGGTGGTCGACCATCCCCTGTTGATGGTGGCGCTGAATGCCAACAACCGCTACCTGATCCTGGTCACCAACGACCTCGGACCCTTCGGCTTCTACACGGTGGCGATCCTGCGCCGGGTCGTCCCCTCGCTCGCGTTCTACCTGTTGGGCCGCTGGTACGGACACCGCGCCGTGAAGTGGCTCACCGGACGCGAACCCGCGAGCACCGATGTCGTCGCGGTCGTCCAACGACTCTTCGATCGGTTCGGTTGGGGCATCGTCGCCATCGCGCCGATGACCTTCACCTGCCTGCTTGCCGGAGCCTCGAAGCTGCGGCCCAAAGTGGTCGTCCCG
>DASSYG010000196.1:0-3216 GCA_035703405.1 Acidimicrobiales bacterium
AGATCGGGGGCGTTGTCACCGAAAGCGAGCGCCCCACCGCCCCCGGCGGACTGATGGCAGGTCGCGCAGTTCTGGCGATAGGCGACGCCGCCCTGGGTCAGATCGGCGCCTTCGGTGTCGACGTTGGGAACGTGCGGTCCGGTCACCAGCGTCGAGGCGTAGTCGATCAGCGCCTGCTGCTGCGCCGCGGTGTACGGAGACTTGCGGCGTTCCAGGGCCGCAGACGGTGAGGGGAGCGGCATCCTCCCAGTGGTCACCATGAAGTCCACCGCGGCCGTACCCCGATCGCTGATGTCGGGTCCGCCCGCACCACCGCGGGCATCGGCGCCATGGCAGACCGCACAGTCGCGCAACCAGATCGTCCGTCCCGCCGATTGGCCCGACCTGGTGGCCGCGGCGCGAGAAGATGCCTCATCGTGGGACGCCGCTTCGACCCGATGCGCCCCGAACGCGCCACAGGCGACCACCCCGCACGCCAGCCATCCGATCAACAGCCGTCGCGCCATGCCGAAAGGCTTCCCCAAGCAGAGCACCGGCACACATGTTGCGGTCCACTGATGTCCACTGAGGTGTCCGGACCGCTTGCGGATCCGCCGGCCCAGGGCTGCGAACCACCGGATTCTCACAGTCACCTTTGGTGGTCGGGACCGGCGTCGATCCGGTGACCTCACGCTTTTCAGGCGTGCGCTCTGCCAACTGAGCTACCCGACCGTGTACCCGGACTCGCATCCGGTATGGCGGTCCCGACGAGATTTGAACTCGCGACCTCCGCCTTGACAGGGCGGCGTGAACTCCAGACTTCACCACGGGACCTGGGTGAAAACCCCGTCGATGTCACAATCGGCGAGAGCAGCGAAGACTAGTCGCGACGGGCCGCCGACCGCACACTCGAAACCGATTTTCGCACGACGGGTCCCGGGCGGTCTCCTAGTATCGGCGCCCGACAGTGACTACGGCTCTGGGGGCCACCCGAGGGATGAGGCGTGTGGTGCATGACGTGATCCGAATCGAAGTCGACGCTTCGGGAGTGATGGTCGCCATCGACGACGCAACGGCCGTGCTCGGTTTGGACACCGATCGGATCATCGGGCTGCCCGTCGCCGAGATCGTCAACGCCAAGGATCGGCCGCGGTTCAACGAGAGATGCGACTTCGGCGGTGAGCGACGACACGAAGACGCCGGGCCGGTTGCCGTCCGTTTGCTCGACCGAGACGGTCGCTCGGTGTGGGTCGAACTCGTTCCCGACGTGGAAGGGACCGCGTCTGGCGACGCGACGACCGTGCTGCATGCCCGTGCGTTCCGCCGTGGCGAGGCGGTCGCGGTCGACCTGGCAGATCCCGACCCGTACCACGCACTCGTGCAGCGCTCCGCCGACATCGTGATGACCGTCGATCCCGAGGGCACCGTGCGGTTCGTCAACACGGCGATGTTGCGCCTTCTGGGGATGGAGCCGGACGATCTGGTGAACACTCAGATCCTCGACGTCGTTCATCCCGACGACCACGACGACGTGACCGCGCTGGTCGTCCAACTTCTCGAGCGACCCGGCGAACCCCGCGCCTTCGAATTTCGAGCCCGCCACGCGGACGGCTCCTATCGCTGGATCGACGGCTGGTTGCAGAACCTGCTCGATCATCCCGACGTCGGAGGTCTGTTGGGCAACGGCCGAGACGTCACCGACCGCCACGATGCGCTCGCGGCACTCGCCGCGAGCGAAGAGCGGTTCCGGTCGCTCGCATCGTCGTCGCCGAGCGCGATCTTCGAACTGGATGCCGACGGTCGGGTCCTGTTCGCGAACGACCGGTGGCGCGACGTGACCGGTCGGACCATCGCCGAGACGGCCGACATCTTCGGGGTGCTGCTGCACAGCGACGGCGAACGACTCCGTCGGATGTGGGCCGCGGGCGCGAGCCATACCGGACTCGAAGAAGACGTCCAGGTGCTGCGCCCCGACGGTGGGGTGCGATGGGTGGAACTGCGCACCCGACCGGTGCCCGACGCCGGCGTCGCGTCGACCACCCACGTCGGCTCCCTCCACGATGTGACCGAGATCCGCCGCGCCCACAACGACCTCGAGTATCTCGCCATGCACGACCCGTTGACCGGCCTGCCGAACCGGACGCTCCTGCTGGATCGACTCGAGCTGGCGGTCGATCGGGTCGCCGGGTCGGGAGACCTGCTGGCATTGCTGTTCGTGGACCTGGACCGCTTCAAGGTGGTCAATGACAGTCTCGGACACCACGCCGGAGACGAGGTGCTCGTCGAGGTCACCGGTCGACTCGTCGATCTGGTCCGGCCCGACGACCTGGTGGCGCGGTTCGGTGGTGACGAGTTCGTCGTGTTGTGTGAGTCGATCGAGGACGCCGACCAGGTGACCGCGCTGGCCGACCGGATCCGACGGGAAGTCTCCGGCGGCGTCGACGTCGGGGGTGAAGAAGTGCACGTGTCGGTGAGTGTCGGGGTCGTGATCGGAAGCGGCGACAGTGCTCCCGGGGAGTTACTACGTGATGCAGATGCCGCCATGTACGCCGCGAAGACCAGAGGTCGCGACCGGGCCCAGGTGTTCGACGAGACGATGCACCGTGCCGCGGTCGAGCGACTGTCGATCGAAGCCGGGTTGCGTCGTGGTCTGGAGCGATCCGAATTCCGTCTGTACTTCCAGCCGATCGTGGACGTCGTGTCGTGTGGGATCGTCGGCGTCGAAGCACTCGTGCGCTGGCAGCATCCCGACCGTGGACTGTTGGAGCCATCGGAGTTCCTCGAGATCGCCGACGAGTCGGGTCTGCTGCGCGAACTCGGTGCGTGGATCCTGTCCACGGCGTGCCGTGAGGCTGCGGTCTGGTCGGGGTCGAGCGCCGTGGCACCGACATTGTTCGTCAACCTCGCCGCGGCTCAGATCGCCACTCGACAGCTTGTCGACGCCGTCGCCGACGTCGTGGCCGACACCCAGATCGACGTCCGCAGACTGGTCCTCGAGGTCACGGAGGGGATGCTGATGACCGATGAGGACGAAACCGCGGCGCTGTTGGGTTCGGTTCGCGAACTCGGGGCCCGGGTCGCCATCGACGACTTCGGCACCGGGTACTCGTCGTTGAGCTATCTGACCAGGCTCCCCGTCGACGTGCTCAAGATCGACAAGTGCTTCGTGGCCGGGCTCGCCGGTTCGCCCAAGGACCGTGAGGTCACGGGGGCGATCATCGCGCTGGCGCACGCGCT
>DASSYG010000270.1:0-25273 GCA_035703405.1 Acidimicrobiales bacterium
CGCCCGGGCAACCGGAAGGTCCGTCACCTCCGCCCACTTCTCGGCGGCTGCGTCCCAGCGTTCCGCGGTCGCCGTGAACCCCGACCCGGCCACACCGCCCGCGACCAGCACGTCACCGCCGGACAGCGGTGCGGCAGCCGCCGACGACCGGGCGGTGTGCAGCGAAGCCCCGGTATGCCAGCTGCCCGAAGCCGTGTCGTAGATCTCGACCGACCCAAGTGCGTGCCCGTCGGCATCGGCGCCGCCCGCCACGAGTGCCCCACCCGCCACCGGGACGGCGGTCGTGCTGCGACGTGCGGTGCGCAGTGACCCGGTCGCCGTCCAGTGAGCGGTTGCCGGATCGAACACCTCGGCGCTCCGCAACAGCCGGCCCGCCCCACCGGTCGACGAGCCCCCGTCGGAGGAACCTCCCGCCACGAGTACCCGGCCGTCGGGCAACACCGTCGAGGCGGAATCGACGCGCGCGTGCCGCATCGACTCGGCTGCCGTCCATTTGCCGGCCACCGGGTCGTAGATCTCCGCGGTGTCGGTGACACCGCGCGCGGTCGAGCCTCCTGCGACCAACACCCGGCCGTCGGGCAACTCGGCGACCACCGGCAACGCGCGGGCCGTGGCCAGAGAACCGGTCGACCGCCACGAGCCTGGCGCCCGTCCAGGTTGCAACGGCGGAAGACCTGACGCGTCGAGTGAGGCCGGGGGGCCGGCGCCCGAGGCGGTGCCCGGCGGTTTGACGACGGCGCCACCGGTCGGCGGCGGGATCACATAGGGGTTGGCCCCCGGCGCGGTCGTGGGGATCCCGGGACCGGTCGCGCCGAGGAGCGGCGTGAGCGTCCCGGCCGACGCGGCACCGATGCATCCGACCACCGCGCCGAGGCCCATCGCGGCGATCGCGCCGGCGCGGTGCAACCCGATGCTCACGCGGTCACGAGCGGGTTCGGCGGCGGTCGTGCCGGCACCCGTCGCGCGTCGGGCGTCCGGGATTCGTGGCGCACCGCGGGTTTCGCGTCGGGGGCCCTCCCGCGCTTTGCGACCGCAGACGCAGCCGGCGACGATCCGTCGAAAGGTAACGTCAGCGAGTAGCCGTCGAAGCTCACGGTGAGACCGCCGCTGTCCAACACCAGCCCGGTCCGGCCGAGCGCGAAGTCGAATCCGGTTGGTTCCCACCAGAAATCGCACGGGTAGGGAAGGGCCCCGTCGTAGTAGCAAACGGCATGCGGCACATACGCCGAGACGTACGCCGCCACGTCCGCGGTGAGCCACGCCGAGATTCCCGAGGTACCGACGTCGATGTGGACGGCCGCGGCGAGCGACCCTCCGACCCGGACGGTTCCCAGGTCGACTTCACCCGGCCCGAGGGCCATCGCACCGTCGAAGGTGAAGGCAAACGTGGTGGGTGCGGCCACTTCGAGGTGAACGTCGACCGGTCCGACCGTGAGTGGACCGACGGTGAACTGATCGACGGCCGCATCGAAGCTGACGCGCGGCTTGGTCGGTTCGATCTTGGCGAGAACACTCATCGAGACACCTGCGATCGCGGCCTGGAACCCGAATCCGATGCCGGCCGGATAGATCTGGTCACCGATCTTGGCGCCCGTCGGCGAGAGGTAGAGCGCGGCGTAGGAGACCTCCATCGCGTCGGGTGCGCCGACCATCGTGAGCGGCCGAAGAGCGACCTTGCCCGAGTCGGGCGTCCCGATCGAGATACTCAACAAGAACGGGTTGAGGTTGAACGCGAACGACATCGGCGACCCGTTCACGTAGCCGGTCGCCTGGGCCACCTTGGGCGGCAGCGACGTGATCGTCCCCAACATGCCGAACGACGGCAACGGCGGACCTTCGAGCGACAGGCCACCCTGGAGCGCGGCGCACTGCACGGTCAGCCCGGTGACGCCGAACGCGTTCCGCCACCCCGGCCCCGAGCCGCATCTGCCCAGTTGCAGACTCACCGCGAGCTGCTTGGAAGAAATCGACAGCTCGCCCATCAGGTCCACGTCGTCGGCAGACCCGGACCCGTCACCCGAGGGAACGTGCAGGGTCACGGCCAGTCCCAACCCGAACGCGACGGCTCCCTTGGTGACGGTCAACTTCAGATAGCCCGACTTCAGTGCCAGCGACACCCCTGATCCGGTGGTGAACAGCTTCTGGCCGCCGACGCCGGCGTCGAATCGGATCGTCAGCGTGAAGACACTGTTCGCGAAGTCGACGGTCCCGACCGCCGAGATCGACGCGCCGCCCGGCGAGCTGAGACCCATCGTCGACAGCTCGTCGGCCACATATCCGGGCAGCGTCACCTTCACCGCGAACGTGATGCCCGAAACCAGGTCGACCTTGCCGATCGACGGGTCGCCGGTGTCGTAGCCATAGATCGCGGTGCTGGAGTAGTACAGGTACGCGGACGCGCCGACGCCTCCCAGCCAGGCCGAAAGGTTGGCCCGGACGCCGACGACGAAGACGCCTCCACTGCGCAGCGACAGGGTCGCGGTCTGTGAGAAGGTCCCTCCCGTCGGGAAATGCACCTCGAAGTTCACCGCGGCGTCCACCGCATAACCCGTCGGGCCGCGGGAAACGCTGACCTTCGGTCCGGAGATGATCACGTGGCCGTCCAACAACGAGATCCGCATCGACGACGCATCGGCGGTGATGTCGAGCGCACCGGAGGTGAGGTCGAAACATCCTGATGCGGTGGCCGACCCCGAAACCGACCCGATCTGCAGGATCGCAGATCCATCCACGTACAGCCAGACGTCCCCGATCGCCCCGACCCGACAGCCCGCCGGTGGTGGGGCGTTGCCGAGTCGGATCTCGTGGATCGCCACGGTGAAGGTGTCCGTGGGCGAGAAGGTCACGATGTTGCCCGTGGGGTTGGCAGCCGAGACCTCGAAGGTGACCCCGGCTGCGGTACGGGTGATGGACCCGGAGAGTTGCGCGGTGATCTCCAGGCCCGGAGCGGGGGTCCAACTCAGCGGTGTCGAGGTGACCTCGAGGCTCCAATCGGTGAGCGACGTGAACGTCCCGGCGATCGTCATGCCGGCGCGCCCGGCGATGTCGACGGTGCCCGCCACGGCGATGCCGTCGGTGCCGAGGGTGATGGTGAGGTCGCTGAGGGTGACTGCTGACGAGCCGGGAAGGGTGATCGGTCCGGGCAGGTGGGCGGTGATCGAGGCGTCGATCACCAGCGTGCCGGCGGGGCGGGTTCCGGTCACCGAGCCGCTCAGGTCGATCTGCTGGCCGAACAGCACGAGACCGTTCAGCGTGACCGTGCCACTGAACGTGCCGTTGCCGATGGCGACCTCGAGGTGCGCGGTTGCCGGAGCGGCGCCGCCGGGCATGGGGACCGTCGCGTCGACCGACAAAACCAGGACGCCGCCGGAGAAGTCCAGGGAAGCGCCGGTGACCGCGACGCCGCCGGGAAGCGTGACGAACGGCATCCCGCCGGGGGCGGCGAGCGCCGCATGAAAGGTGATGGCGCGGCCGGGGCTCAACGTGGCGGTGATGGTGACCGTGCTGCCGGGTCCGAGGTCGAGACCGGCCTGTTGGAGGATCTCGGCGGTACCCGGCGACGGGGTCCACACGGCCACCGCGGTCAGCCCCGCAGCGAGGTCGACGAGGCCGCCGTCTCCCACGGTCGGATCATGGGTGTCGAACCCGGTTACCGCATCCGTCGCATAGGCGACGAACCCCTTCACCGGGGCGCCCCAGGGGGTGAGGTCGACCGATCCGCCGATCACCAGTGTGCCGTCGGACGAGAAGTCGAACCCGACGGCGAGCGTGCGGGCATCGCCGCCGGCGGTGATCGTGGCGGTCGCCCCACCGACGACGTGGAATGCTCCCGACACGGCCGCGTCGACGGTCAGGTGCACGTCGGTGAGTTCCATCCCGGCGACGATCGGGATCGACTGTCCGGAGCCGTCCAGGTGGAAGGTGCCGAGGGCGAGGTCGATGCACCCTTCGACGTCGACGACGACCCCGTGCAGGTCGAGTGAGCCGCGGAAGGCCAGGGCCGGGTCGTGGGCGCCCTCGGGGACGGCCGGGCACGTGGTCAGATCATTGGAGACCGTGACCGCACCGAGGGTCACGGTGGCTCCCGGCGCTGGATTCCAGGTGGCGAGCGACGTGCCCCCGGCGGTGACCGACCAGGTGACGACCCCGCCGGTCGAAGCGACGGTGCCCGAGAAGTCCGGTTGGATCTGCAGGCCGCTGACGGGTTCCCACACCGGACCGCCCGACGAGGCCAACGACAACGACCAGTCTCCTCCCATGTGCACCGAACCGCTGACGTCGAAGGCGATCGTGCGGCCCGCCACCCCGGCCTCGGCGCTGCCCGTCAGCGAGAACCCGTCATCGGTGATCTCGACGGTGATCGAGGTGATGGTCAGCCCCGGCGCGACCGCGATCGGCCCGAGCGTGACGCCGCCCGAGAACTGGATTGGATTGCCGTTGCCGCCACTTACCGTGACATGCAAGCTCGCCAGCGACTGTCCGAGCACCGTCAGACCTGGCGTGGTGAGGCTGCCGGTGAAGGCACCGTTCGTGTCGACCACCAGATCGAGGGCCACGATCGGGTTGTCGGCCTCCCCGGCGATGAACGAGGCGTGCAGTGACGTCTCCCCGGCCTCCGAGGTGAACCCGAGCGAGACCGACGCGGGCGGGGCGTTCGGGAACGCCACGAAGGGGAACGAACCGGCGGCGGTCGTCGCGGTCAGTCCACCCGAGGTGATGCCGGCGATCGTGCCCGAATCGGTGAACGAGAAGCAGATCGGCGTGCTGATCGTCACGGTCGGGGCCTGCCACGACGCCGGAAGCGAGAACGATCCGGATTCGAGACAGAACCCCTCGACGGTGACCGATCCGACCAACCCCGTCGCGGTGATCGTGCCGTTGTACAGCGACGCGTCGACCGTGACCTCCAGCGACGTGAGCGCGTTGCACGGTTGGCTCGTCGCTGCGGTGACGGTGACGCTCCCCAACGACCCCGCGGAGATCGTCACGGGTGCCGTGCCCAATTGGTCGACGAACGCGGCAAGCCCCGACGAACACGCCTCGACCGGCGTGTAGGCGATGGTCGTCGTCGACGGGCCGAAGGTCGCGGCATCGGCGGGGTCGTAGGTGGCGCCGAAGGAGTGGGGGACGCCAGGATCGGTCGTCACGGCACACGACCCGGTTGCCCCGCCGGCCGCATCCGCGAGCAAGGTCGCAGTGCAGGTGACCCCACCTTCGGTGAAGGTGACCGAACCGGTCGGTGTCGCCGACCCATCACCCAGGGCGCTGACCGTCGCGGTGAGCGTCATGGTGTCGACGGTGGAGGGGCGCGCGGAGGCGGTGACCGTGGTGTCCAGCGCGTTCGTGGTGGCCGAGACCGGCGCGGACGTCGAGGGCGCGTGGGCGGTGTCACCTGAGTACACGGCGCGGTAGGTGTGCGCGCCCGGTGCCGCTTTCAGGTTGCAGACGGCCGCCTGTGCCCCGGGGTTGCCGCATGAGGCGATGACGACACCGCCGTCGGTGAAGGTGACGGTGCCACCGACGTTCGGCCCCGCCGAGGTGACCGTCGCTCCCAGGACGGTGACCGTCCCGACCTCGGTGGTGCCATCCGGTTCGACGGTGAGCGCGGTCGTGGTCCCGTAGCGACCCACGGCGACCGACAGCGGTGCTCCCGTGGACGAAGGCGAGACCGAGGCGTCGCCGCTGTATGCGGCGTTGACAAGATGGGTGCGTCCCGCGCCGGGCACCCAGGTGCAGGTCGCCCGGCCGGCAGTCACGATTTGGGCGACACAGCCGCCGACGGCCTGGCCGTTGTCACTGAATGCGACGGTTCCGGTCGGGGTCGCGCCGACCGCGGCCACGGCAACGGTGGCCGTGACCGCGGTGCCCGCGGGCACGACTGCGGGGAGCGGATCGGGCGACGTGGCCTCGATCGTGGTGGTCGACGGTGCCAAGCCGACGTGGTAGGTGGGTGACGGGCCCGACAGCCCGGCGTTGCCGGCGAGCGCGTCGGCGGTGGCCGCGGTGTTGACCGTGAAGGTGTGGTCGCCGGCGGTCGGGACGAACGTGCACGTCGCGGACCCCGCGCTGAAGACCACATCGACACAGCCGGCGATCGGCGTGCCGCCGTCCAGGAACGTCGCGGTCGAGGAGTCATAGGAGATGCCGCCGACACTGGCGGTGGCGGTGAGCGTGACCGCTTGTCCGCTGATCGAGCCGGTCGGGGGGTCGGCGTCGAGGGTGACCGACGGCAGCGCCGGTGTGACCGTGAGCAGGTCCGAGGGCGGCGAGGTCGAGCCGAGTGTCTGGGTGCCGCCGTCGAAGGCGGCGACGACGTGGTGGTCGCCTCCGCCGGGTTGCCAGGTGCACTGCGCCTGTCCGTTGGTGTCGACGGGAACGGCGCTGCACACGGTCGTGGGGGTGCCATCGCCGACGGTGTCGATGAAGTCGACCGTGCCGTCGTAGGCGACCGTGGCGCCGATCGCGTGGACGGTCGCGGTGGCGGTCGAACTCTGGCCGTAGGTGAGCGCGGCTGCCGCGAGTTCGACCGCGGTGGTGGTCGCGGCCTTGTCGACGTTCAGGTGCAGCGACGCCGACGTGGACTCGGCCGCGTCGGCATTGCCCGAATACGTCGCCGTGTAGTCGACGTCGACGCCGGGTTTCGGGTCGACATCACAGGTCACGGTGGCGGTCCCGTCGTGCTGATCGGTCACGGCCAACTCGGTACACAGCGCTTCGGGGGTTCCGTTCGCACCGAACGAGACGGTGCCCGACAGGCCGACGTCGCCGGAATTGCCCGACACGGTCGCGGTGATCTCGGTACCGACGGAGTTCGAGCTCAGGACGGTGGACGTCACCATCTTCTCGACTACGACACCGTTGGCGTCGGCGCTACCGGCGACCCCGCCGTTGCCGTCGTATTGCGCGGTGAACGAGTTCCAACCCGCGTGGGTCGGCGTGTAGGAACAGCTTCCGGTCGCCTTTCCGGGTGAACCTTCGATCGGTTGCAGGTCGAGGGTGCACGCCACAGCCGTACGCCCCCCGGAGGACACCTGGATCAGAACCTGTCCGGTCGGGACGTTCGAGCTCTCGGAGGTCAGCGCGAGACCGAGCGTCAGCGGCGTCCCGGCGACGTAGGAGGTCGCCGGTTCGACCGACAATGCGACATGCACCGGAGAGATCGCATAGACGAGGGTGACCGACCCGTCGCCGTGGTTGGCCCCGGTCGCTTCGGTCACGAGCTCCCCGTTGGGTGAGCCGATGATCGAGTCGATACCGCCGCCGCCACCGCCGCCACCGCCGAAGCCACCGATGACGGTGTCATTGCCCCCTCCGCCTCCGCCGCCGCCCGTGAAGCCGCCGCCGCCACCACCGCCGCTGCCGGCTCGGCCGCCGCCGTTCGCGTCCCCCCCGTTGCCACCGCGGCCGCCGCCGTCCAACCAGGTACTGCCGTTCTCGGCGTGGCTCCCCGTCGCCCCTTCCTCACAGGAGATCACCACGTTCGGTGAGTAGTCCCCGGTCGCTCCGGCCGACCCCGGTGCGTCAAGCGTGCCGCCGCCGCCAGCATGCCCCTGAGCCTCACAACGCCCCGATGAGTCATAGGCGTTGTCGGTGGGAGTCTGCCCGGGGCCACCGCCGGCACCACCGTCGACGCCTTTGTTGCCGCTTGCCTTTCCGCCACAGCCGCCGCCACCCGCAGCGACGATGATCCACGCGTTGTCGGCAGGAAGGAACCGACTGCTCCCTCCGCCACCACAGCCGTGTTGGTCCAGAGACGCCGGTCCGGTGGTGGCCCCACCGTTTCCACCGTCGGGCCAGCCTCCGGTGTTGCTGGTGCCGTTCCCGCCCTGGCTCGCTGCCTGCACGAAGAACTTCTGGCCTTCGGTTACCTTCAGCGAGAACTCCACCAGTCCTCCGCCTCCGCCTCGGCCGGGGTCACCCTCGTTGTTGTCGACGCCGTTGCCCCCTTGCGCACCTCGCACCGAGACCCGGACTCTCCGGACGCCCGAAGGTGCGGTCCACGCCGCGGTCTTGGCTTGGGCGTTGAACGTGCACGTCACGATCGTGGTGCCCGACTGGTCCGAGGAGGCACAGTTCGACGGCAGCGCCGGTGCGGCTCTGGGAGTTGCTGGTGGGGTGGGCGCGGCACCGGCCGATGGCGACACGGCCACGAGCGTGCTCGCGGCAAGGACCAGGAGTGCAGACAGTCCTCCGGTGATTTTCCCGCTTCTGCCCATCGCGGCCCCCTGTGGCCCCGAACGTCGATCCGTCGTACTCCGACACCCTATATCTCCGAACGAGCCGTGTCCCGCGTTTTTCGAGTGATGTTCTCTCGGTGGGTTCGCGACGGAGCGCTGCTCACCGTGCACATCCCCGAACCGACTCGCGATCACGACTAGGTTCCGCGCCATGGCTGCTACCGCTGAGCAGCGACCCGAGCCGCGCAACGCCGACGGTGTCGCGGAGGTGCCCGCTGCGGGAACCCACGCCTGGTATCACCGGGAGGCCGCGCTTGCCCGCGGGCGCTGGCAGGTCCGCTGTCTGTTCAGCGACGACCACGCCGACGGCGCGAAGGTCAGCGACCCCGGTGACACCAGTGGACGCTTCGAGATCTGGCGCGCCGGTCTGGATGACCAGGGTCGGCCACGGCTCCGCATCAACCCCGACGCCGCGCCCGACAGCCCACCGATGTGGTTCGTCGCCCTGCCCGAGTTCGATGACACTCGCCCCGCGATGACCCTCGTCGGTTACGCACACGAGACCCTGCCTCCGGGCGTGGTCGTGCCCGACGCCACGTTCTTCTCGCTGCCCACCCGCAACCGTGACCAGGTGGGTGCCATCAGGTGGTGGCGCGACGAGGCGGTCGTCGACCAGGTGTACGTGGGCGAGAACTGGCGCCGCAGGCACGTGGCGACCGCGCTCATCTACGCCGCGTCTGCCTACCACCAGTTCATGGGGTGGCCCGACCGGCTCCACAGCGACGGGCGGCGGACGTCGCTGGGAGACAACCTCGTCGCGGGACTCCGGCATCCGTCCCGGATCGCGGCACTCGAAAAGCTCATGCCACCCATGGATCCGGACCCTCGGCGCGGGTAGCATCCCCAACACCAGAGAATCGAGCGGCGGAAGGGCATCACATGCGACGGGGAACTTTTGTGAATCGGAGCTGGATGTCGGTGATCGGTGTGGCGACCGCGGTCACCACGACCGCTGCGGCATGGGCACCGATCACCTCGGCGTCGCCGGCTTCTGACACCAACGACAACGCACAGAATCAGCGGGCCGGCGAAGCAGCCGATGGCACCTATGAGTCGTGCGCCGCGTACTTCGGTCTCGGAAAATACGACGGGTCTCTCGACATCGTCGAGTTCGACGTGGCCGACACCGACGCCAGCTCCGAAGATGGCGTCGCCCACGCGGTTCCGAGCGACACGCAGGTGGTGCTCGTGCTCACCAACGAGGCGGGCGACACCCTGGAATGCACCCCGGTCGAGGTCACCGAGACCATGTGGAACGACGCGATGGAGGGCCTCGACCTCAACATGCTCGGGATCTCGCCCGAGCATCCCCTGCCGTCGTGGCCCGGGCCGGGGCACTACCTGTATCCGTCAGTGAATTTCGAGCCGTACATCGGGGGCTCCGAACTCGAAAGGGCCGACGACTTCGGCTACGTCACGGCCGTCGGCTTCAAGGTGACCGCGATTCCCGACGGGCACACCCTCGTGTCGCCGACCGAAGTGCACCCGCTCGACGTGCACTATCCCGGAGCAGGGGAGGGTTCGACAACGGTCGAGGATCCGTTGCTGACCAAGCATCTGACGACCAACGTCGGCGCCGCAGCAGCAGCCGCGTTCTCGGCGGCACTCGTGAGCTGTGGTCCCGACGGCGACGGGTCGCCCGATTTCGGCAACGCCAACCTCATTGCGGCGATCCGTGCGCTCGAGGTATACCGCGACTACAGCCCTGAGGACGTCGAGTATCTGGACTGCGGGGACGTCGCGCAGCTCAACGGTGAGGTGTCGTTCCAGCTCGATCTGACCGACACGGTGAACTACGTCGAGCACATCTGGTTGTCGCTGCCACCGACACCGACCACCACGCCGGCCACCACGACGCCGGCGACCACGACACCGGCCACGACCGCGCCGCCCACTACGACACCGCCGACTGCGCCACCTACCACGACGCCGCCCACGACCGCGCCACCGTCGACCACGGTGCCCCCGACCACGACGCCACCGCTGACGTCGACATCGACCACGGCGCCTCCCGTGGTGGCACCACAGTCGGTTGCCGCCGAGCCGGTGAGAGCAACACCTGCCTACACGGGCTGATCGGTCGGTCGGCGACCGGTTGGCTCAACCCTGGGTGGTGCCCGATGCGAACGCGTCGAGAAGGCGGTCGCGCCATGCGACGCGCAGATCGTCGACGTCGACGTCGAGCACCGGGACGGCGTCTGGGGCTCCCACGGTCAGGCGGTCACCGGTGACCGTTCCCAGAAAGCTTGCCGGGACCCCCGAGTCGAGGTGGCGCTGGTGGACCTCGGCGACGTCGTCGACATGCACGCACAGCATCACCCGCGAGGGTGACTCACCAAAGAGCCACGGCACCGGGTCTGCCCCGTCGGGGAGCGTGATCTGTGCACCGAGACCAGATCGCGCCACGGCTTCGCCGAGTGCGCCGGCGAGCCCGCCTTCGGATACGTCACTCAGGCCGACGACAAGTCCGTCGGCGACGATCCCACGCACCAACTCGCACAGGCGCGCGTGCAACTCCGTGTCGAGCGCTACGAGCGAGCCGCCGCGCAGGTCGTGGTCGAACGCCCACCGCGACCCGGCGAGACCACTCGGGTCGTTGCCAGCGGGTCCGTCACCTGCGGGATCCGGGCCGAGCAGCACCAGACGGGTACCGGCCTGCAGGGTCGTCCCGGGCGGCCGTCGGTCGAGTGCATCGATGATGCCGAGCGTTCCCACCACCGGGGTCGGGTCGATGTCGGCGTCGCCCGAGGAGTTGTAGAAACTGACATTGCCGCCGATGACCGGCACGTCGAGTGCGCGGCACGCGTCACCCATGCCGTCGACCGACTCGGAGAACTGCCACATCACCTCGGGGTTCTCGGGGTTCCCGAAGTTCAGACAGTTCACGAGCGCCAGTGGGCGGGCTCCGACACAGGCCAGATTCGCCAGCGACTCGGCGACCACCGCCGCGGTACCGGCCTTGGGATCCACGGCACACCAGCGATGGTTGCCGTCGGTGGACAGGGCGACGCCTCGTCCGGTTTCGACGCCCGTGTCGGGGTGCCGCAGTCGCAGCACGGCGGCGTCGGATCCCGGTCCGGTCACGGTGTTCAAGAAGAGCTGGTGGTCGTATTGGGACCAGATCCAGCTGCTGTCACACAGCATGGCGAGCAGAGCCGCGCCGAGCTGGGCGGGAGAGTCGAGCCCGGCAAGGTGCCGGGCCGGGTCGTCGGCTCGTCGTTCGGCAAGATCGACCGGTTCGGCGCGGGGTCGGTCATAGAGTGGCGCTTCCTCTTCGAGCGACTTGGCGGGTGCGTCGGCGATCACCGCGGCATCCGTGCCGGGGTCGGTGAGCACCCGAAGTCGGCCGCTGGTGTTCACCGTTCCGATGACCGATGCACGGATCTCCCAGCGTTCGGCGACCTCGAGAACGTCGTCGAGCTGCTCGGGAGTCACGATCGCCAGCATCCGCTCCTGGGACTCGCTGGTCATGATCTCAACCGGGTTCATGCCCGCTTCGCGCAGCGGGATCTCCGACACATACACGTCCATGCCCGAGTCGCCCTTGGCGGCGGTCTCCGCGGTGGCACACGTAATGCCGGCGCCACCCAGATCCTGCACCCCGACCACGAGGTCGCGGGCATACAGCTCCAGGCACGCCTCGATCAGCCGCTTCTCTTCGAAGGGGTCACCGACCTGCACGCTGGGACGTTTGTCGTCATCTGCGCCGTCTTCGTCGAACGACGCCGACGCGAGCACCGACACCCCGCCGATGCCGTCCCGCCCCGTGGTCGAGCCGAGCAGCACCGCCAGGTTTCCTTCGCCGGTCGCCCGGCCGAGCACGAGGTTCTCGACGGGCAGGATGCCCAACGCCAGCACGTTCACCAGAGGGTTGCCGGTGTAAGTCGGGTCGAAGACCGCCTCGCCCCCGATGGTCGGCACCCCGACCGAGTTGCCGTAGCCCGAGATCCCCGACACGACCCCTTCGGCGACCCAGCGACTCCGAGCGTCGGTGAGTGGGCCGAAACGCAGCGGGTCCATCAGGGCGATCGGTCGGGCGCCCATCGAGAAGATGTCGCGCAGAATGCCCCCGGCACCGGTCGCCGCGCCCTGGTAGGGCTCGATGAACGAGGGATGGTTGTGGCTCTCGATGCGCAGCGCCAGCGCGACGCCGTCGCCGACGTCGACCACACCGGCTCCCTCACCGGGCCCGACCAGCACGTGCGGGGCCTCGGTGGGCAGGCGGCGCAGATGGAGACGCGACGACTTGTACGAGCAGTGCTCGGACCACATCACCGAGTACATCGCCAGCTCGAGCTGGTTGGGCCGACGCCCCAGGGTCACCTCGATCTGGCCAGCCTCGTCGTCGGTCAGCCCGAGCGCCCGGTGGACCTCGGAGTCGATCGGCTCGGATGCAGCACCGTCGCGGTCGGGATCGTTCGAGGATTGGCTCGCCACAGTTGTCATCGTAAGGACCCATCGTAGGAGGCGGTGGTCGAGACCCCCGAAGCGGTGGCGGATAGGCTCGGCGGCTCTGCGATGCGCGCACGGGGTGACGACCGTGCCAGCTTCCGCAGCGACGCCGAGCCGCACCGTCGACGCAACGACCAGGGATACCCGCCGATGAGTTCAACCGACACCTCACCAGTCGAAGGCATGGAGGGCTCCGACATGCTGTGCGACGTCGGCGGCGAATCGGCGTTGCTCGACGTCGAGTACGAGGCCGCAGCACAGCGGGCCGCGGACACCGGAGCACGCCAGGTCCTGGACTGGGGGGCGGGGTTCGGTCACCTGTCGGTCCGGCTCGCGGCACACGGACTCGACGTGAGTTCCTTCGACTACCGGAGCGAGCTCGGCCCCGAACCGGCGACGTCGAAGTTCCGCCAATATCCGGATCTGTCGATCACGGTCAGCGGAGACCCGGTGAAGCTGCCCTACGACGACGCATCCTTCGATGCGATCGTCAGTCACGGCACCCTGGAGCACGTCTCGGACCCGATCGGAAGCCTCGCCGAGTTGCGCCGGGTCCTCCGCCCGGGTGGCTGGCTGCTCGTCTCGAAGCTCCCGAACCGGTGGTCCTACGTGGAATATGCGGCTCGTCGGACGGGTCGGTACTACCACGGCAAGTTGCCGCACGATCACACCTATACGGTGTCGAGCGCCAAGCTGCTCATCGACGTGTCCGGTTTCGAGATCGTCGGGGCGAAACGCGTGAACGTCATCCCGCTGACGCAGCTGGGTCGACGTCTCGATGTGTCGAGCGCCCCGAAGGTGTGGAAGGTCAACGAACTGCTCGGTCGGGTACCGGTCGTGAACCTGTTGGCCACCAACGTCGACGTGGTCGCCCGCAAACGTTCCTGATCGACGGTCCGGCAGTCGCCGCGGGGTCGCGGCGCCATCGGACGGCAGGTCATCGGCGCAGAGTCGGTCGGGGTCGGATCCTCGTCAGGGGTCGGAGTCGACGAAGTCCCAGCCCAGGTACTCGCCACCCCAACTGGTGGCGAACCCGCCGAGCGCATCGCGGGATCGGGCCATGTCGATCTGGGTGAGTGATTCGGTTTCGACGACGACGAAGCGTGGCGGCGCTTCGGCGGCGACATCGTCGGCCGCCTCGAAGACGACCTCGAGTCCTCCGTCGCGCAGCGCCGCGGCGGCCTGATCGGCCTCGGCGAGATCCGCGAACGAGAACCGGTGCTCGATGGCACAGCGGGGCGATGAGTCCGCGGCCGCCGCGGCCGCTTCGTGGATCCTTCGGCGATCCCTGTCCGCCGGCAGCGCGTCGGTGAACAGTGACCGGTACATGGCCCATGCCGGGTCGGCGACGATGTCGACGTCGATCCCGACATCGTCGGCGTCACCGAGGGCCTCGAGAGACGTTCGGCACTGCTCGGGCGCGCCGGTGTGAAAGACGAGATCCCGGAATCCCGGTGCGGTGAGCACCGCGATGAGCACTGCATCGTCGCGGAGAGCAGCGACGAGCGATTCTTCGCGGCCGAGGAGCGATTTCGACGTGTCGGTGTCGGGAAAGGCCGGCGCGTCCACGTCACCGAAACGGATCCGCACGAGCACCCGGTGATCCCGGCCGCTCGTCGGACCCGCGCCGAGATAGCCCCCGTGGACCCGAACGCTGGACAGCGCATCGTCGTGCGCCACCACGCCGACCAGCCAGGTGTCGGTCACCTCGTCGGCCATCGCCGTCTAGCCTCGCAGGTCTTGGCTGTTTCCGCGCGCTCCACGACGATGTTGATGACCGCCATCGCGGGGGCGTTGCTGTTCGTGTCGTGTACGACCTCGGTGCCAGCCCGCGACGCCGCCACCGGACCCCAGCCGCCGACATCGGGCGCCACTGCCGGCTCAGCGGCGCGCACCGGTACTGCCGCGCCGATCGAGTGGCACGACTGCGACAACGCCTCGGCGCCGTTCGAGTGCGCCACGGTTCCGGTGCCGGTCGATCACGACGACCCCGACGGCGCCACACTGGATCTCGCCGTCGTGAAGCTTCCCGCCACCGACCCGGAGTCGTCGATCGGCCCGCTCCTGGTGAACCCCGGCGGACCGGGCGGTTCCGGCATCGATTTCGTCGAAGGGAATTTCTGGCCCAGAGCTCTCACAGACAATTTCGATCTGATCGGGTTCGATCCGCGTGGGGTGGGGGCATCGAGCCCGGTGGACTGCGATTTCGACATCGAGAAGCTCTACGCCCCTGATCCCGCCCCCCAGACCCCCGCGGCCGTCGACGAACTCGAGTCGGTCTCGAAGTCCTACGTGCAGGCCTGTGCAGAGGCCAATGCCGAGTTGCTTCCCCACATGAGCACCCGTGACGTCGCAGCCGACGTGGACGATCTGCGCCTGGCGCTCGGCGTGATGAAGATCAACTACCTGGGCTATTCCTACGGCACCAGCATCGGCCAGGTCTATGCCGACACCTACCCGTCGCACATCCGGGCGATGGTGCTCGACGGGGTGGTGCGTCTCGGCCAGCCCGGGATCGAAGCGGCCCGCGATCAAGGTCTCGCCTTCGACGAGGTGTTCGGCGAATTCGTGGCCGAATGCCCATCGTTGGCCGGCTGCCCCGACGATCCGGCCGCGGCATTCGCGCAGATCCGCACCCAACTCCGCAAGGCACCGATCCCCACCGACGACCCGGCGAGGGACCTGACCAGCGGCGCCTTCCAGTTGGGGGTCGGCCAGGCGTTGTACGTGACGAGCTTCTGGCCGACCCTCGCCAAGGGCTTACAGGACGCCGCCCGAGGCGACGGCACCACGATGCAGTCGTTGGCCGACCAGTACCTGGGCCGCGAACCCGACGGCAGCTACGGCAACCAGACCGACGCGTACTTCGCGGTGAGTTGCCTGGACTGGGACTGGCCGTCCAAGCCCCAGGAGTTCATCCAGGCCGGCCGCGACGTCGCCATGACGTCGCCGTATCTGGCCGAAGGGATCATCACCGACTACATCCGTTGTGCCTACTGGCCGACGCCACCCCGTCCGCTCACGCAGCCCGAGGCGAAGGGTTCACCGCTGATCGTGGTGGTGTCCACCACCGGTGACCCGGCGACGCCCTATGCCAACGGGGTCGACCTGGCGAAGGAACTTCCCAAGGGGGCACTCATCACCAAGGTCGGCGAGGAGCACACCGCGTACGGACGGGGCGACGCGTGTGTGGACGATGCGGTGTCGGCGTATCTGATCTCGCTCCGTCCCCCGAAGGAAAATCTGCGCTGCACCTGACCCGCCAGGGGCACACACTCTGGCGATTCGCGACCGAAAGGGCGCGTCGAGTTTCTGCGAAATTTGTAGCGATCTGCCGCTGTCAGCGGGTTTTCCCTACAAATTACGTGAGGGGACCGGGTTGCCCGGTCGCCCCGGGGGAAGCGAGCCGGCATCGGCATGGGTCAGCCGGACAGGCCGGTGCCGACGAGGGGTTCGAGTACCAGCTCAGGTTTGTCGCCGATGAGGCGTTGCAACCAGAACTCCGATTCGAACAGGGCCAGCATGGTGCCATCCGCGCGCGACAGCACCGCGACCCCCTGCATGCCGGCGAGTGCGGCGGCACTCGTCGCGTCGGTGCGACGGGCCACGCTGTAACGGGTCGGGCTCAGCTCGACCGGCGCGCCGAACTCGTTCTCGAGCCGGTGCACCGCCACGTCGAACTGCATCGGGCCGACCGCGGCGAGCATCGGCGCCTGATCGCCGAGGTCCGCGTCGCGCAGCACCTGCACCACGCCTTCCTCGTCGAGTTGGGAGATGCCCCGGCGAAACTGTTTGAAGCGTCCGGTGTCGAGCACCCGGGCGACCTGGAAGTGCTCTGGCGCGAAGCTGGGGATCGACGGGAACTCGACCGGGTCCGACAGCCACAACGTGTCACCGACGTGGACGTCACCGGCGTTCACGAGTCCCACGACATCGCCGGGCCAAGCTTCTTCTACGGTTTCACGGTCACGGCCGAACACGGTGTGCGCGTACTTGGTCGAGAACGACTTTCGGGTGCGGGCGTGGGTGAGCACCATGCCCCGTTCGAAGCGTCCCGAGTTGACCCGCAGATACGCGATGCGGTCGCGATGCGAGGGGTCGAGGTTGGCCTGGACCTTGAACACGAACCCGCTCATCGGCGCGTCCAGGGGGCGTGGCTCGCCGGCGACGTCGAGCCGAGGTGACGGCGCCGGCGCCAGGTCGATCACCGCGTTCAACAACAGCCGGACGCCGAAGTTGGTGAGGGCCGAGCCGAAGAACGTCGGGGTCAACTCGCCGGCTTCGAACAACTCCGCGTCGAACTCGGCGCCGACCGCGTCGAGCAACTCGAGTCCTTCGACGGCTTCGTCCCAGGCCGCGCCTTCCTCGGTGTGGGCCCGTTCGGTCGGCACGATCTCCTCGGGCGCCTCGGTGGCGCCCCGGGCGACCCGGGTGAAGCGGACGAAAGAGCCGTCACGTCGGTCGACGACACCACGGAAGTCCCCGGCGATGCCCACGGGCCAGGTCACGGGGATCGCCGGCAACTCGAGGCGTTCCTCGATCTCGTCGAGCAACTCCAGCGGTGAGTGACCGGGACGGTCCCACTTGTTGATGAACGTGATGAGCGGCAGCCCGCGCGCACGGCACACCTCGAACAATTTGAGGGTCTGGGCCTCGATGCCGCGAGACGCGTCGAGCACCATCACCGCGGCGTCCGCGGCGGCGAGCACCCGGTAGGTGTCCTCGGAGAAGTCGCGGTGGCCGGGGGTGTCGAGCAGGTTCACGACGTGATCGCGGTAGGGGAACTGCAGCACCGTCGAGGTGATCGAAATGCCCCGTTTCTGTTCGAGCTCCATCCAGTCCGAAGTCGCTGAGCGCCGGGCTCCCTTGGCCTTGACCGACCCGGCCCCCGACCCGCCGAGCGCCCCGCCGTAGAGCAGGAACTTCTCGGTGAGTGTGGTCTTGCCCGCGTCCGGGTGGGAGATGATCGCAAACGTGCGTCGCGGCGCAGGTCCGTCGTCGGGGTGCGCTGCGTGTTCGGTCACGACCGCCAAGCGTACAAACGCCCCCGGCCCCGCTCCGCACCCACACGCGGCGCCTCGCGCACTCCAAGGCGAGTGGGGAACGGTCGCGACAAGGTGCCAAGCTGATGGCTATGACGGCTCAGGACGCTCCCCCGGTCGATCGTGGTCTCCTCGACGAGGCGGTTGGCCTCGCCCGTCGAGCGGGCGAGTTCACCTTGGAGCACTTCCGGCGCGCCGATCTGCAAGTCGACACCAAGGGCGACGGCACGCCGGTGACCGTTGCCGACCGGGGCGCCGAGGCCCAGTTGCGCGCCGAGATCGCCGAACTGTTCGCCGACGATGGCATCTTCGGCGAAGAAGAGGCAGAGACGCCCGGCACGTCGGGCCGCCGCTGGATCATCGACCCGATCGACGGGACGAAGGCCTTCACTCACGGGGTGCCGCTGTACACGAACCTGCTGGCGCTGCAAGACGCACACGGCATCGCCGTCGGGGTGATCAACGTGCCCGCGCTCGGTGAGACGGTGTATGCGGGCCGGGGGCTCGGGGCGTGGTGCAACGGTGACGCGATCCACGTCAACGACACCTCCCAGCTCAGCGACTCGTACGTGATGACCTCGGGTTTCGCCGGCTGGCCGGGCAAGATCGTCGACCAGTTGAACGTCCACGGCGTCCACGTGCGCACCTGGGGTGACGGCTACGGCTACACCCTGGTGGCCACGGGTCGGGCCGAGGCGATGGCCGATTCGGTCGCAGAGCTCTACGACCTCGCGCCGGTACCGGTGATCCTGGCCGAGGCCGGGGGTGCCTTCTCGGACCTGCAGGGTCTTCCCGGCCCCGGGGGAGGTTCGGGGCTGGCCTCGAACGGACGGATCCACGACGAGTTGCTCGCGATCCTGAATCCCACCCAGCCGGCCCGGTGACCGTGCGCCGGCTGCTCGCCCTTGTCGCGCTGGCCCTCTGCGGACTCGTCGCTTTGGCACCCGCCGCGGGGGCCGATCCAGCCAAGCCCGGCAACTACCGCTCGAAGGTGCTCTGTGTCGTCCGGGCGCCCGCACCGCAGGCGGAGGCCCCCACGTGCGCAGATTCTGTCGACGTGCCGATCACCGCCAAGGTCGTTGGAGGCGACGGGTTCCTCGACCTCACCGTCGAAGAAGGCCATACCGTCGATATTCCCGGCTACACGGGCGAACCGTGGCTGCGCATCGACGCGCACGGAAAGGTCGAAGAGAACCAGGCATCGAGCGCGACGTATCTGAACCAGAGCCGCTTCGGGTCGTCGGAGAACACCGACATTCCCAACTGGGTGACGATCGAAGGCGCCACGAAGAATCCGCAATGGAAGACCCTCGGCCACGGCGGCAACTACGTGTGGCACGACCACCGCATCCACTACATGACCCCCCAGATCGAACCCACACAGGTGCCCGGCACGAACCGGGTGATGATCTCGGACCGTGACGACGGGCTCTGGTACGTCCCGTTGACCGTGGACGGCACCGACTACCAGGTGCTGGGTGAACTCCGCGAGTTCCCGGCGCCGAGTCCGTTGCCCCAGTGGGGCCTCGCCGTGCTGGTGTTCGTGCTGTTGGGTGGCGCCGGTCTGATCCTGCACGAGCCAGCCGGTCGGATCGCGGCCGGGGCGCTGGTCGTCGTGGGCGGCCTCGCGCTGTGGGCGGGTGCCTCGGAGCTCGCCGCGGTGCCCGCTCTCGCCGGGGGCAATCCGATCTGGGTGGCGCTCCCGGTCGTGTGTGTGGTGCTGGCCCTCGGCGCGCTCGTGCTGCGCAGTGGCGCCGCGCGGGCGATCGCGGTGCTGGCTGCGGCCGCAGCGCTCGGCGTGTGGGCGGTGCTTCGGGTGCCGGCGTTCGACAAGGCCGTGCCGCTGGGCAGTCTCGACCCGACGTTCACGCGTTCGATCATCGCGGCCTCGTTGGGCACGGCAGCCGGGTCGATCGTCGCGGCGATCGCTTCGGGAGGCCTGGCGTTGCGTCTGGTCGACCTCGACGACGACGATGACGACGACGGCGTTGCGGACGGGGACGGCGGCGTGATTGCGGCGCCGGGCGACGCCGGCGCGTCCGAATCGTCGACTCCTGCCGGGTAGGATCACCGTCCGCATGCCCTCGTTCAAGAGTCGGATCATCGATGCCCTGGTCACCCCGTTGGAGCCCACCCAGCGCGGCGCCACCGAGGCGTTCATCGCCGGTTCGCTGACCGACCTTCCCCAGCACCTGAAGATCGGTATCGCCGTGGATTCGGTGCTGCTCGAAGTGCTCACGCGGGCCACCCACGGCGGTCGGATCCCCGACGACGAGGCGTTGCGGAAGTTGGTGGCGACCTGGGAGTCGAATCCGTTGACCCCGATCCGTCAGTACGCGCGTCTGTTGTCGTCGCTGGTCCTCTTCGCCGATCAGGAGACCCGCACAGACGACCAGGCGACCGAGGCCGCGGCATGACGACGATCCAGACCGAAGTCCTCGTGATCGGCTCGGGAGCTGGCGGCGCGGTGACCGCCGCGCTGTGTGCCGAAGCCGGCCGAGAGGTGACGATCGTCGAGGAGGGCGCTTGGCACACGCCCGGCGACGTCGAGTCGTTCTCGATGGGCGAGATGATGACCCGTTACCGCAACCACGGGTTGACCGCGGCGTTGGGGAACCCGGGGATCTCCTACGCCGAGGGGCGTTGTGTGGGCGGGTCCACCGAGATCAACAGCGGGTTGTACCGGCGTCTGCCCGACTATCTGAGCACCGCGTGGGCAACCGAGTTTCGGATCGGCGATTTCGGACCCGATGTACTGGCCGATGCTGCCGCCGAGGTGGAGAAGTTCCTGGACATCACCCAGGTCCCCGGTGAGGTGCCGCCGGCGTCCGCGAAGATCGCTGAGGGAGCCGACGCGCTCGGGTGGCGTTCGACCGAGTTCGCCCGGGCGTTCAGCTACACCCCCGATGGGCGCGCCACGAAGCAGACGATGGCCCGGACCTACATCCCGAGGGCGATCGAGGCCGGTGCGAACCTCGTCGCCGACACGCGGATCGACCGTCTCGAGATGCGCGACGGACGCTTCCGCGCCGCGGTCGGCGTGTCGACGGGCGACGGAGGCGAGGAGCCCGTCCGGATCGTCGCGGACGACGTCTTCGTGTGCGGCGGCGCGGTGCAGACCCCGATGTTGTTGCACCACAGCGGTTTCCGCCGCGGTATCGGCAGCGGGTTGCGTTTTCATCCGACGATGAAGGTCGCCGCACGGTTCGATTCGGAGATGGACCACGGCGAGGTGCCGATGCACCGGATCATGGAGTTCGGGCCGCACCTCACGATCGGCGGGTCCGCGGCCCGTCGCGGCCACGTCGCGTTGGCTCTGGCCGACACGTCTCTGCCTCATGAAGAGGCGCTCGCCGACTGGCGGAACGTGGCGGTGTACTACGCGGCGATCCGTGGCGGCGGTGGCCGGGTCTTGGGTTTGCCGGGGTTGAAGTCACCGGTCGTGTTCTATGCAATGAACGAGGCCGACATGTCCCGGCTGGCCCGCGGCATGCTGCACCTGGGCTCCGCGTTGTTCGCGGCGGGTGCGACCGAGCTGTACCCCGGCATCGTGGGCGGCCCGATCCTGCGTCGCCAAGACGATCTGGTCCAGTGGTGGGAGGCGATCAGTCGTTCACGGGCGAACGTGATGACCGTGCACCTGACCTCGACGGTGCGGATGGGTGAGGACCCCCGCCGCGCCGCGGCCGATAGTTTCGGGCGCCTGCGCGGCACCGAGAACCTGTACGTCAACGACGCGTCACTGTTGCCCGACGCGCCCGGCGTGAACCCCCAGGCGGCGATCATGATGCTCGCCACCCGAAACACCCACGCCTACCTCGCCGCCTGAGCAACTCACCCACCCGTTTTGGGTGCCACAACCGTCTGTCGGACGGCACAATGTGGCACCCAAAACGGGTGGTGGTGATCAGCCGGTCCAGGGAGGGGCGAGGAAGACCGCTATCGGCAGACCGATCTCGGACATCCTGGACATGTCCTGGGTGGCCTGCAACGGCAATTGGGTGTTCAACGACGCACCCGTGAGGGATTCGTCGATCACGTCCGGGTCGCCGCCGGCCTCCGCGACCAATCGGCGGGCGTTCTCGCGCAATCGGGCGAACTCGGCCTTCTGCGCGGGTGTCCGTCCGTCGTAGTACGCGGCCTCGTACGCGTCGGTGTTCGAGCGCCACCGCCTGATGTCAGCGTCACCCACCGCCAGGTGCACGAGCCCCCGCTCGGTGCCCTCGGGCACCGTCTGACGTCCCGGCACGATCCCCAGGAACGCCGGTCGCAGGCCCGCCTCGATCCCGTGCGCCTGCAATTCGTCCAGCAGCGTGTACCCCGCACTCCCGATCTTGACCGGATCGAACCAATTGACCAGATACATGCCCTGACCGGTGTCGCCGGGCACCTTGCCGGCCTCGATCGCAGCCACGGTGTCGGGAACGATCTGGGACATCTGATCCGACAGGTTCCGGTCAGGAATGTCGGCATCGACCGCCTGGGCCATGGTCGCCGCGAACAACGCGACCAACCCGACCCCGAGCACCGCGGAGGACCCGATGCGTGCGAGCCGCAGCGTCGGCACCGACACGTCACTCCGGCGCACCGCCTCGATCACCGTCCACACGATCGTTGCGACCATCGCCGCACAGATCGTCCACATCCACATCATCAGATACCAGTAGAGGTCGCCGTAGATCTTCGACAGAGAGAACACGGCGAAGAGCAGCGCCGCACCCAACAACACGTTCGCCAGCACCAACGCCCGCACCCGGAACCGCCAGGCGAACACGAACGCCACGATCCACACGGCAAGAAAGATCGCCCCCGGCCAGTTCGAATTGATCACGACGAATTCGATGTCGTGCCCGGTCAACAACTGCCACGGGTTCAGGTGCGCCAGCACGAGATGGATGCCCTGGATGAACCCGCCCGCCGCCTGGGGCGGATTCGTGGCGTCCTCCCAGATCAGGGAGAGGTTCCCCTCGTTCGAATGGAACTGGTCGAAGATCGGCGGCGCCCACAACACGAGCCCGGCGACGAACGATCCGGCGATCCACTTCCAAAGCCGAGACAGCGATGGCCACGAGTCCCGGTCGCCCATGAGCCAGGCGAGCCGGTGGTCCTTGGCGGGTTCGGCGCCGTAGTCGGCCCGCCGGCGGTAGTAACGCCACCCCACGGTCGCGAACACGGTGAACGCGACCACGCCGCCGCCCATACCCAGGTACGGGATGTGGGTCTGCATGCAGTAGCTCGCCGCCACCACGAGCACCGGCAGCATCTTGATGTCGTCGTTCAACACCGACCACGCCGCCAACAGCAGCACCGTCCAGGCCATCAGTGGCAGATACGGATTCCAGGGCTGTTCGACGACGATGATCCCGAAGGTGTGCACCAGCAGCACCACCAGAGCGCCCACACCGATCAGCATCGCCAGGCGGCCCCGTCGCCAACCCAACCAGAGCGCCACGCAGATCCAGGCGAAGTTCAACACGAGCGCCGCTGCGAACAACGCCCACGGGGTCGACCCGAACAGCTTGTAGAACGGCGCCAGCAGCCAGAAACTCAGCGGACCCGGATGACTGCCGGTGTGCACCCCGAACTGGCCGAGGCGGCCCGGAAGTCCGATCAGCGGCGGGTTCAGACTGAACACGGCCCGCACCCGCATCTCGGTCTGGGCGAGGTCCAGGACAACGTAGGGCCGGGGGGTGCGCAGCTTCAGCGCCGTGATGAGAAACGGGATGACGAACGCAGCCGCGAATCCGCCGGCCACCACGCCGGGGCGGCGCCACCACACCGGTGCGGCCGCGTCGGCGAGGGTGGACGGGTCGTCGGGTGAAGTGTCGTCGGTCATGGTCATCGCTACGGTCCGGTCGCCACGGATGCGCTCACGGCAGATACTCGAGCACCTTCAATGCGCCCAGCTTCGCCGGCGACTGATGGACCGACCCCCCGGAAGCGAGTGAGTCGCGGTGAGCCAGAAACCAGTCATAGGACTCGATCATCATCGCTGCGTTCGACCGGGTCGCCTTCCACCCCAGTTCGGACTCGGCCTTGGAACAGTCGAAGTACAACGATTCTCCGTACAGCAGCCAGTGGTACGGGGCGAGGGGCACCAGATGTGCCAACGACGCGGCCTTCATCGCCAACTGGGCCGCGCCGAGGGGCAACGGCTGGATCCGCGAGCCGGTGCCCGCATGGTCGATCAGTGCGCCAAGCGTCTCGCGTAGCGTCCCGAAGGTCGTCGCGCCGATGTTGTAGCTCGTGGAACCGGGCCGTTCCCCCGCCGCCAGACACGCCGCGGCCAGATCTTCGGCATGGACGAACTGGTAGCGGTTCGTCCCGTTGCCCAACAGCGGGATCGGCGCTCCGGCGGCGATCAACTCGAACAGCATCGCCATGATTCCCAGACGGCCATGGCCCATGATCGTGCGCGGCCGCACGATCGTCACGTCCAACCCGGCGGCGACCGCGTCCGCACACAGGTGCTCACCGGTCAACTTCGCCCGGCCGTAGTCCTCCACCGGGGTGGGGGTGGTCTCCTCGGTGACGGGGTTGTGGGCGGGAATGCCGTAGATCGCACTGGTCGAGGTGTGCACGACCTTGGCGACCCCGGCGTCGCGTGCCGCGATCAACAGATTCGAGGTACCCGTCACGTTCACCGACTCGAACAGTTCACGGTCCTTGGCGAGGGGCACCTGGGCGACATTGTGAAAGACGACGTCGACGCCCGTACAGGCGCGCCGCACCGCGTCACGGTCACGGATGTCACCGGCGACGTAGTCGACCTCGAACCCGTCGAAATCGGCCGAATCGGGTGCGTGCAGATCGAAGATCCGCACCTCCATGCCGGCCGCGTCGGCTGCGGCGGCCAACACGGTCCCGAAGTAGCCGCTCCCGCCGGTGATCAGTGCCCGGGTCGCCACTACAGCGCGACACCGTGTTCGACACACCAACGGATGGAGGCACGCATGCCGTCCACGAGGGCCATCTGGGGGTCATAGCCGATCTCGGCACGGGCCCGGGAGATGTCGCACGCGATCGTGTCCTTCAGCTCACCCATCACGTGCATCCCCTGAGAATACTTGCCCAACGCCTGGAGGCGTCTGTCTGCGAACTCCGCGAGTTGCGCCGCGACCCTGGGGATCCTGATCCGCCCTTCGGTCACCTCGAAGCCCTCGGCCACGAACGCCTCGCGGATCGAGGCGAAAATATCGGCGAAGGCGTAGGGCTCCGCGTCGGCGATCCAGTACGCGCTGCCGGCGGGCACATCGGCCCGCTCGGCACACAGCATCCCGTCGACCAGGTTTCCCGTGTAGACCATCGACCGGCGCTGGGTACCGTCACCGACCATCGGGAACCGTCCCCGCCGCACCGTGCGCAGGAACTGGGTCTGGCGGTCGGGTTGCCAGGGTCCGTAGAACCACGGCGGCCGCACGATCACGATGTGCAGGTCGCCGTTGCGGGCGTGGCGTTGCACGATCTGTTCGGCTTCGACCTTCGATGCGCCGTAACCCATGTACGGGTTGAACGGGCTGTCCTCGGTGAACACGTCGGTCG
>DASSYG010000358.1:0-6048 GCA_035703405.1 Acidimicrobiales bacterium
GACGACCGCGTGCTGGTCGCCGGATCCCGAAACCACGGCGCCGTGTTCGATCCGATTGCGCAAACATGGGCACGCACCGGAGGTATGGCCGCGGTGCAGTCCCAGGCTGCCGCGGTCCGCCTGGCCGACGGCCGAGTGCTCCTGGCCGGGGGCACGACCCCAAAGGGGGCCGAGTCGCTCAGTGAACTGTACGACCCGGCCACGAACTCGTGGCAGCGTGGACCCGATCTGCACGCCGCGGTCGGCGCGACGGCGGCGATCCGCCTGCCCAACGGTGCCGTGCTGCTCGCCGGTGGGGCACACGGACCTGTCGCTGCACGCACCGCCCAGGAGTTCGTCCTGCCTGGACAGGCCGCACCGTTCCTCCGTGCCCCCGCGGCCCGGTCGTCGAACGACCGGGCCGGTGGTGCCCACGACGGGCGTTCACCGAGCGGGCCGGAGCGCGGCACCGCAGGCACGCCGGGTGCGCGTGCGAGTGCAGATGCTGGTTCGGGTTCGAACGACGCAGTGCGGTGGCTGGTCGTGGGAGGAGTGGTGATCGCTCTCGCCCTCCTGGGATCGGTCGTCGCGTGGGTGGTGACCCGTCGACGTCCGACCTCCAGCGATGCCTGAACCCCGAACCCTCGAGTCGGCCCGACACCCACCCGCCTCGTCCGCGATCGCCATCCTCGGCGTGGGTTCGCGGCGAGAGTTGGTGGAACGGACCCGTCGACGTGCGATGATGGAAGTGTGCCTCGGGCTGCTGCAGCGGATCCTGATCGTTCACAGACGGCCGAAGCTCACCTCGGCGAGCCGGTGCCCGACGACGACTCACCAAAGGAAGCGTGTGGGGTGTTCGCCGTGCGGGCCCCGGGTCAACCCGTTGCGCACCTGACCTACCTCGGTCTGTACGCGCTGCAGCACCGCGGCCAGGAATCGGCCGGCATGGCCGTGTCCGACACCGAGGAGATCACCGTCGTCAAGGACATGGGTCTCGTCGCAACGGTGTTCAACGAACGTACCCTCGCCCCGCTCACCGGCGACCTGGCGATCGGCCACACCCGCTATTCGACCACCGGTAACTCCACGTGGCGCAACGCTCAACCGGTGTATCGCGACCTCGGATCGCTCGGCTTCGCGCTGGGCCACAACGGAAACCTGACCAACACCCGCGAGCTCGCGGACGAGATCGGCATGTTGCCCGGCACGGTCGCCTCCGACACCGATCTGGTGGCCGAGCTGCTCTCGCTCGACATCGAACAGGCCAGAGCCGACAGCGAACCAGCCATCGACGAGATGGTTGCGCCCGACCTGCTCGGCAGTGCCCTGTTGCGGGTGCTGCCCCGTTTGGAGGGCGCGTTCAGTTTCGTGCTGATGGACGAGAAGCGCGTGTACGGCGTCCGTGACCCGAACGGGTTCCGGCCGCTGTGTCTCGGGCGGCTCGACAACGGTGGCTGGGTGCTCGCCTCCGAATCCCCCGCCCTCGACGTGATCGGCGCGCACTTCGTGCGCGAGATCGACCCGGGCGAATTGGTGGTGATCGACGCGGATGGCGTGACCTCGGTCGCGGCGTTCCCGGCCGAGCGGCTCGACCCGAAGCTGTGCCTGTTCGAGTTCGTGTACTTCGCCCGCCCCGACTCCCAGCTGTACGGCCAGAGCGTTCACCACGCCCGGGTGCGCATGGGAGAGCTGCTCGCCGAGCAGGCCCCCGTCGAAGCCGACATGGTCATGGGTGTCCCCGAATCCGGGTTGCCCGCCGCCGAGGGCTACGCGCGGGCGAGCGGCATTCCCTACGGCCAGGGCCTGGTGAAGAACCGTTACATCGGTCGGACGTTCATCGCACCGTCCCAGGCGATGCGTGCCCTGGGGGTGCGCATGAAGCTGAACCCGTTGCGCGACAACATCGTCGGCAAGCGCTTGGTGGTCGTCGACGACTCGATCGTGCGGGGCACCACGCAGCGGCCGTTGGTGTCGATGCTCCGTGAGGCCGGCGCCACCGAGGTGCACCTGCGGATCTCGTCCCCTCCGGTGAAGCACTCGTGCTACTACGGCATCGACATCGGCAACCGGTCCGAACTGCTCGCGGCGAACCTGTCGGTCGAGGAGATCCGTGCCTACCTGGGGGTCGATTCGCTCGCGTTCATCACCCTCGACCGACTGATCGAGGCGACAGGCGCGTCCGGCGCGGGGTTCTGCCACGCCTGCTTCACCGGCGACTATCCGACTTCGATCCCCGACGGCGACACCAAGGCGGTGCTCGAGGTCGACTCCGGTGACGCGACGCCGAACCTGCTCGAAGGGTTGGCCGGACTCGTCGACAACGACCTACCGACCGTCGAGGCGCTACGCATTTCAGGCAGGTCGAACTGACCGGTCACGACGACACCGACGAGGAACGCAGCGCCATGGGTGAAACCTATGCATCCGCCGGGGTCGACATCGCCGCCGGCGAAGAAGCCGTCCGGCGCATCACCGACATGGTCCGCTCCACGCTCCGTCCCGAGGTCATCGGCGACATCGGCGGCTTCGGCGGATTGTTCTCGTTCGCCCAGCACCGTTACCGCCGTCCCGTGCTGGTGTCGTCCACCGACGGGGTCGGCACCAAAGCACTCGTCGCCAAAGCGGCCGGGCGGTTCGACACGATCGGGATCGACCTGGTCGCCATGTGCGTGGATGACCTGGTGTGCCAGGGCGCGGAGCCGCTGTTCTTCCTCGACTACATCGCCGTGGGCCGGCTCGACCCCGACCACATCGCGGACCTCGTCGAAGGGGTCGCCGAAGGATGTCGACAGGCCGGCTGTGCGCTGATCGGCGGCGAGATGGCCGAGCACCCCGGGGCGATGGAGCCGGGCGACTTCGACCTGGTCGGTTTCGCGGTCGGCGTGGTCGAACGCGACCAGATCATCGGTGCCGAACACGTCACCCGCGGCGATTCTCTGATCGGGCTCGAATCGCCGGGGCTGCGGTCGAACGGCTATTCGCTGGCCCGCCGCGTGCTGTTGGAGTCCGCCGGTCGTTCGCTGGACGATCCCGCGTTCGATGGCGCGAAGCACTCACTCGCCGAAGAGTTGCTCGAACCGTCGGTGATCTACGCACCCGCGATCGCGGAGTTGTTGCGCACCGTCGAGGTCTCGGCGGTCGCGCACATCACCGGAGGCGGCCTCCCTGGCAATCTCAACCGGGTCCTGCCCGACAACCTCGATGCGGTCGTGGATGCGACCACCTGGGAGTCGCCGCGGATCTTCGCCGAGATCCAACGCGCCGGCGGCATCACCGACGACGAGATGGCCAAGGTGTTCAACCTGGGGATCGGCATGGTCGCGGTCGTGCCCGAAGACGAGACCTACCGGGCGCTCGATGTGTTGCGGGCCCGTGGCGTGCGGGCCACACACATCGGACGCGTCGAAAAGGGCGACGGGCAGGTACGGCTGACCGGGCGTGGGTTCGGCGGGGCCGGATCCTGACGTTGGCCGCCATGGGCGCCACCCGAGGCGGACTCTCGGACCGGCGCGTCCTCATCACCGGCGCCGCGCGTGGCATCGGGGCATTACTGGCCAAACGTCTCACCGACCGAGGCGCGCGGGTGGCGCTGGCGGGCATCGAGCTCGACGAGTTGGCCAAGGTCGCCCGGGTCTGTCGCGATGCGCCGGTGTTCACATGCGACGTCGGCGACATCGACCAGGTCGACGCCGCGGTGGCCGGTGCGGTCGATGCCCTGGGGGGTCTGGACATCGCCGTGGCCAATGCCGGAGTCGCCGCGCAGCTTCCGCTGGTCGGCGGCGATCCGACGATCTTCGGGCAGATCATGAAGGTCAACGCGTTCGGCGCGTACTACACGGCCCGAGCCGTCGGCGCGCACCTGTCACACGACCAGGGCTACCTGTTGCTCACCGCATCGGCCGCAGCTGCGGTGCACGCGCCGCTGCTGGGCGCATACAGCGCGTCGAAGGCAGCCGTCGAAGCCCTCGGCGACACGCTGCGGATCGAGTTGGCACCGACCGGCTGCAAGGTGGGCGTCGCCTATTTCGCGCAGATGGACACCGACATGGTGCGCCGAGGTTTCGGCACCGAGGCAGCGAAGGCGTTCACGAACTCGGCAGTCGCCAGGGTGACGCCCGTCGAAGCGGCGATCGACGCGTTGGAAGCAGGGATCGACAAGCGCAGTCGCCGGATCGTGGCGCCGGGGTGGGTTGCTCCGATGCTGCACCTACGGATGGTCGCCCAGCGCATCCTGGACGTCCAGTCCCGCCGTGGAGTGGCCCGGGCACTGGCCATCGCCAGAGACGAGCGCGCGGGTCTCACCACTCCACAGGGTTGACCGGGATCGGACCGCACGTCATGGCCACGAGCCGGTCGTCAGCGAGTCGTCGTGTCCGAACCCATCGCCATGAACATGCAACCCATCAGGCCGCCGGTGATCTGCTCCAGCTCTGGATCGTTCTCCATGGCATCGTCGCCCTTGACGATCGAGATCACCATCATCTTGCGCAGGTTGTCGTCGGTCAGTACCTGATCGAGGCAGGCCTCTACTCCGGCGGGTACTTCTTCGCCTTCTCCCATGCTGGCCAACATGAGCTCCCGCAGGTCGATGTCGCAGTCTTCGAACGCGTCGTAGAGCGCGTTGCCCTCGTCCATGGAGAGTCCGACGTCGGAGAGATCCAATGCGGAATCGTCCCGGAGATCGTCCGGGGTGATGCCCTTGGACTGCAGCCGGTCGACGGCGATGATCTCGATGGCCTTGCCGGCGTAGCAGCGCGCCTGGTCTTCGGTGATCGGAACGTCGTCGTCGTCGAGCATCGACTCGGTCATGGCCTCCACATAGGGACCGGCCTCGGCATCACTCGCCGATCCGGTCGTATCCGGGCGGGCGGTGGTGGTCGATCGGCCGGCGTCGTTGCCGGACGTCGTGGAGGTCGCGCCCTGATCCGCAGCGAGGCGGGTCGTGGTCTCGGGTCTGCCGGCGGCGTCCTTCACCTCATCGACGTTCACGCCGCAGGCCGACAGCGCGAGCACACCGGTGACGAGAATCGAGCTTGCGAAAGCGAGCGAACGACGGGTCATCGGGGGATCCTTTCCGGCGGGCACAGTTCTGGCGATGTGCTCCGTTGGTGTGAAGACCCTAGCGGTCCGGCCACCGTGCGACGATGGGATCATGGACGGAGCCATGGACACCACGCGCCTCGACCGGTGGCTCTGGGCAGTGCGGGTGTGCAAGACCCGATCGGCGGCAACCGAGGTGTGTCGCGGCGGACATGTGCACGTCAACGGCGTCGCTGCAAAGGCGGCGACCCGGGTGCGAGTCGACGATCGGGTCGAGGCCCGCGTCGCCGGCCGGATCCGGATCGTGGAGGTGACGCGCCTCATCGACAAGCGGGTCGGGGCCGCCGTCGCTCAGGAGTGCTATGTCGACCACAGCCCGCCGCCACCGGAGCGGGGCCCCGCTCCGGTGTTCACTCGTGATCCGGGCGCGGGCCGGCCCACCAAGCGCGACCGTCGAGCACTCGACCGGCTCCGCGGCCGGAATCGCTGAGGGCCGATCCCCTGGTGAGTGGACGCACCGGGATGGGTCACGAGGCGCGGTAGCGTGCTGCGCCGGAGGTAACGACGATGACCCACGAGGTGACCGGCGCGCGACCCGAAGCGCGCTTCCCCGAACTGCGCGACCATTTGCTCGCCAATGCAGTACGGACCGGCGACTTCACGCTCAAGTCCGGCAAGAAGTCGAACTGGTTCATCGACGCGAAGACAACGACGTGTGACCCCGCCGGCATGCTGCTGGTCGCCGAAGCGCTGTTGGCGACGATTCCCGACGACGTCACCGCACTCGGCGGCCTGACCATGGGCGCTGACGCCGCCGCGTTCGCCACCGCCGGGATCGCCGCGACCCGGGGACGGATGCTGCGTGCCTTCAGCGTTCGCAAGGAGACCAAAGATCATGGCGGCGGCGGGCGGATCGCCGGGGTCCTCGAGCCCGGCGACCGGGTGGCGATCACCGAGGACGCCGTCACCCGCGGCGTGTCGATGCTCGAAGCAGCCGAGCAGATCCGGGCGGTCGGCGCAGAGCCGGTG
>DASSYG010000370.1:0-3954 GCA_035703405.1 Acidimicrobiales bacterium
GGCGTCGCGGCTGGCGACGTGCAACTCGAGCGCTTGGCGATACCAGTCGGCTGCGTCGACAGGTGCGAGGGCGGTCATGGCGACGTCGCCGGCCGCCATGGAGTACTGAACGGCCTTGTTGACGTCGTTCGGTCGGGTCGCAGCGATCAGGTGGGTCGCGATCGCCGCAGGGGTCACGGTGCCGGCGACGACCGCCGGTTCGAGCGATTGGGCGATCTGCTGGTGGATGCGGGCCCGGCGAGTCATCCCGAGGTCCTGGTACAGCGCCTCGCGGACCAATCCGTGGACGAAACCGAACTGGCCGGGCCGGCCGCGGTCCTCGGTGACGAGCGCCGCGGTCATCGCCTCCTCCAGCAGGTCGAGGACGTCGTCGTCGTCGAAGGGGACGAGGGAGACGAGAAGGTCGAAGTCGAAGTTCAGGCCGATGACCGCCGCGACGTTCAGCACGGTCGAGGTGTGTTCCCCGAGCCGACCGACACGGTGCGCGACGACCTCCCGAATACTGTTCGGCAGACCCAGATCGGCGACAGACTGGCGGAACTCGACGGTGTCCGACGGTCCCTGCGCGATCGTTCCCGTGTCGACCAGGTGGCGCACCATCGCCGAGGTGAAGAACGGGTTGCCCTTCGTTTCGGTCCGGAGCGTGTGGGCCAACTCGACACCAGCGTCGGACAGGTCGTGTCCGGCGGCCGATGCCATGAAATCGACCATCTCGGTGTCGGACAGCCCGGCGAGATCGATGCGCGTCACGTTCGCCTCTCTGCGAAAGTCGGCGAGCAGCGCGGTCAGGGGATCGTGCGCGATGAGGTCGCTGTCGCGGTACGTGGCGAGCAACAGCGTCGCCACCTCCGATTCGCGCGCGAGCACATAGCGCAGGAGCTGTAGCGAAGCGCTGTCGGACCATTGCAGGTCGTCGAGAATCACGATCAGATCACGCTCGCCGGCAGAGCGGGTCAGCACGTCGGCCGCGCCGGCGAAGAGCGCCAATTGGTCGCCCGTCGCGGTACCCGGGGCCTGGGGAGCCGCATCGGGAACGGCGAGTGCGTGGACCCATGCCCCAAGGACGTGCCCATGGGCCGCGAGGTGCGCGTCGATCGTGGCAGTGTCCCAGGCGTCGACCAAGGTCCGGACCGCTTCGATCCAGGGTTCGAACGGTGCGGCGAGACCGTCCACGCAACCCCCGAACGTCACGATCGCGCCATTGCCGACGGCCAGTTCGTGGGTGGCGCGGGCGGCGAGGGTGGTCTTGCCCATTCCCGGTTCGCCGGCGATCGCGACGAGGTGTGGACGCTGCTCGGCACGTGCGGTCTTCGCTGCGTCGGCGATGACGGCCAGCTCGTCGTGACGACCGAAGAATCCCGGTTCCGTGCCGGTGAGTACGGAGGACACCCGGCTGGGAAGGCCGGCTCCGTCGGTGGACACGGCTTCGGGTTCCCAGAGGATCGCCACCGTCTCCACCGGACGGGGGAGTCCTTTGAGTTCCAGACCGCCGAGCGGGTTCGTTTCGTGGGCGAGCGCGGAACCGGCGAGGGCGATGACGGTCGCGGTGACCAGGATCTGGTCCCCGTCACATTTCGCGCACAATCGTGCCGCCTCGATCACGGGCGTGCCGAAGTAGTCGCCGTCCTCGACAACGGCTTCGCCCACCGCCACGCCGACGCGGATCGACAGCTTCTCGTCCGCGCGTCGGTTGTGCACCTCGATGGCCTGTTGCATCGCCACGGCACACGACACCGCGCGGCGGGCCGAGTTGAACATCACCATCAGCCCGTCTCCGAGGTTCTTTACCTCGGTGCCGCCGGAGGGTCCGATGGCGTCCCGCAATGCCCCGAAATGCGCCTCACGGATCGCCTCGGTCGCATCCGGTCCGACCCGCGACGCCAACGCGGTGGAGTCCACGAGGTCCGTGAAGATGAACGTCGCCGTGACCTCATTGGACATCGGTCGACCTCCCAAACGCCAGACCCGAGGTCAGTGCCTCTGCCAGTTCAGCTTCGTCGAGCAACCCTGCCCGGTGAGCCGGGCGAAGTCATGGTGATCTTCGTCACGCAGCGTGTCCATTGGAACTTGCCACGGCGACTGACGGGCAGAGGTGCTTTCTTTGTGGTTGAATGACGCCTCGATGAGTGAGGGGCGGCGGTGAAGGTGGTGGCACGGTGATCGTCGCCGCGCTCCGTGATCTGCAGTGGCGACGGCGGCGGGTGGCGATCGCCATCTTCGGTACCGGGCTGGTGCTGGCGATGACCATGGTCGTCACCGGCCTCTCGGCAAGCTTCCACGCGGAGACCGCCCGGTTCGTCGACACGATCGACGCCGACGCGTATGTGTTCTCGTCCAACGCGGGAGGTCCGTTCTACGGGTCGTTGCCGATGCCGGCAGAGAACGCCGCCTGGGCCGAAGCGGCGCCGGGGGTCACCGAGGCGTCGCCGATGTCGTTGATCCAGGCGCCGGTCGAGGGCGAGGACTACCCCCAGGTCGTCCTCGTCGGGGTCACCATCGGCGCGGTCGGGTCACCGGCGCCCTCGACGGGCAAGGCGCTGTCTGCTCCTCACCAGGCGGTCGTGTCGACCGCACTCGGCAAGCAACCCGGCGAACGGATCAAGGTCGGCTCGACCTCGTTCACCATCACCGGCACCACCAAAGCGACCCTCTTTGCCGGTGCGCCGGTCGTGTTCGTGCCCATCGCCGACTCCCAGCAGCTCTACATGAGCGGGGCGAACCTGGCGACGCTGTTCGCCACCCGGGGGGTGCCCACGGAGCTGCCCGCCTCACTCGACTGGTTCGACCCTTCCGAGACCGAGGCGAATCTGCTGGCTCCACTGAAGAGTGCTCAGCAGGCGATCTCGTTCATGGCCTATCTGCTGTGGGTCGTGGCCGCGTGTGTGCTCGCGTCGTCGATGTACCTGTCGGCCACCGAACGGACCCGGGACTTCGCCGTGTTCAAGGCGACGGGGGTGTCGAACCGGGCGCTTCTGGGCGGGCTGGCCATCCAGGCGGTGATCATCTCGCTGGTGGCGGCGCTGATCGGCATCGTGCTGGCGATGGTGCTGGCACCCGTGTTCCCGATGAACGTCACCATCACGACCACGGCGTACGTGGCCCTGCCCGTGGTCGCGCTCGTGGTGGGCCTGCTCGCGAGCGTGGTCGGCATGCGACGGGTCACCTCGGTGGATCCCGCGGCGGCGTTCGCGGCATGACGACCGTGAGCGGACGGGTGGCGGGGCTGACCGTGGAAGACCTCGTGGTCGAGTACCGCAGCGGTGACTATGTGCTGCGACCCGTCGACCACCTCGACCTGTCGTGGGAACCCGGGTCGCTCGTGCTGCTCCTCGGCCCGTCGGGGTGTGGCAAGACCACCCTGTTGTCGTGTCTGGGCGGCATGCTCACCCCCACCTCGGGGTCGATCCGGCTCGGCGACACCGAGGTGACCGGTCTCAGTGGCGCCGCGCTCAACGCGTACCGGCGCGACCGGGTGGGTTTCGTGTTCCAGGCGTTCAACCTGATCCCCAGCCTCGACGCGCTCGACAACGTCATGGCCCCGCTGCGCACCGCCCGGGTGCCACGGGCCGAACGACGGGCTCGGGCGACCGCCCTGTTGGAACAGGTCGGTCTCGGTGAGCGTCTGCGCCACCGGCCCGCCGACCTTTCCGGCGGCCAGCAGCAGCGCGTGGCCATCGCCAGGGCGCTCGCACTCGACCCGCCCCTGATCCTGGCCGACGAACCGACCGCGCACCTCGACTACATCCAGGTCGAGGAGACGCTCAAGCTCATCCGGTCTCTCGCTTCCGACGAGCGGATCGTGGTGGTGTCGACCCACGACGAGCGGATGATCCCGTTGGCCGACGTCGTCGTCGAGATGGTGCCCAAGTTTCTCGACGACCAGAGTGAACCCGAGCAGCGCACGCTCACAGACGGTGAAGTGTTGTTCGAGCAGGGGAGTTGGGGGTCGCTGGT